>JAUVYQ010000064.1 GCA_030603035.1 Phycisphaerae bacterium
CGTCGGCGCCACAGTAACAATTTATCACCGGACGGTCCCACGAGCTGCGAACCTTGCCGCTGACTTTGGTTATGATTTCGGTGGCCTGGACGAGTTGCCGACCTTGGATGCGAAATTGCTCATAAACTGTACCAGTGTCGGAATGTATCCGAATATTGATGCAATGCCTTTCCCGCAGGAATGCTTGAAAAAGGATATGGTGGTCTTTGATACCGTTTATAACCCCGCAGAGACCTTGCTGTTGAAGCAGGCAAAGCAAGCGGGTGAGAAAACAATTGACGGCCTGTCAATGTTCATCAACCAAGCCCTGGCCCAATTCAAACTCTTCACCGGCCAATCCGCCAACCCCGACCTTATGCGAAAGGTCATTTGCAGTTGCCTCTCTCGCAAGTAATGTGTATAATTCCTTCTCTGATTTAATCGTTGCTCTGCAATAATAATTACTGGTATATTAAAAGCGGCAGAAAGAGAAAATTAACCGCAGAGAACGCAAAGAGCGTAGAGAAAAAACAAGAGTAAAAGAAGATGGATTCCTGCTTCGTCTAAAGCCGGATTCCGTCAAACAGATGCCGGATCTTCGACTTCGACTTCGATTTCGCGGGAATGACATTGAAAGAGATAAGAATATGGCTATTCAGATAGATATATCCAGGGATAAAATCGAGGCGTTCTGTCGACGCAATCATATACGCAGACTTTCGCTTTTCGGCTCTGTGTTGCGTGCTGATTTTGGGCCGGACAGCGATGTGGATGTACTGGTGGAGTTTGAGCAGGGACAGGAACCTGATCTAATGGTTTTGGTCTCGATAGAGAATGAACTGTCCGACATTTTGGGGCATAAGGTAGATATGGTTGAGCGCGAATCGGTCGAGCAAAGCCAGAATTATATCCGGCGGCGGCATATCCTGCAATCCGTGGAGGCGGTTTATGTGGCGTGATGACGCTTATTTACTGGATATGTTGCTGGCGGCGCGCAAGGTTCAGGACTTTACCCGAAACGTTACCCGGGAGCAATTTCAGGGCGACGAACTCACGCAGAATGGGGTTATGCGCCAAATCCAAATTATCGGAGAGGCCGCTCGTAAGGTTTCACCCCAGTGTCAACAGGCACATCCGGAGATACCCTGGGAGGGAATAATCGGTATGCGGAATCGACTCGTTCATGAATACTTCCGCATTATCCCGGAAAGGGTTTGGGATGTGGTCGAGAAGGACATACCGGAATTGATTGGACTCATTGAGCTACTTGTGCCGCCTGATGAATCATCGGAGGCCAGGGATTGACACAGCTAAAGCCATGATGGTGGGGGGCTGTGCCCTCTAAGGTATTGCCATTTCCCAATTTACTTGTTGCTCTGTAGCTAAGTTCCCACTTTTTCTTCCACTTTTGATTGTCTTTGCTGGAAATTCCTTGTATAATCCGATTTGGTAGTAAAATGTTTTCCGAGGTAAAGAAATGTCTAAGTCTGAAAAAGTTGTTTTGGCGTATAGCGGCGGGCTGGATACCAGCGTAATCCTGCCGTGGCTTAAAGAGACTTACGGCTATGAGGTAATTGCATTTGCAGCCGACCTCGGCCAGGGCGATGAGCTTACGGGCATAAAGCAAAAAGCGCTTAAGTCCGGTGCGGCCAAGTGTATAGTCAAGGACCTGCGAAAAGAGTTTGTCGAAGATTACCTCTGGCCGCTGCTCAAATCAGGCGCCGTTTATGAAAAGGGGTATCTGTTAGGCACGAGTATTGCCCGGCCCTTAATCGCAAAGCATCAGGTCGAAGTCGCTCACGCCGAAGGTGCGACCGCAGTAGCTCACGGTGCAACCGGCAAAGGCAACGACCAGGTGCGATTCGAATTGACCTATATGGCACTGGACCCGTCACTGAAAATTATCGCTCCCTGGAAAGACCCGAAATTCACACTAACCTCTCGTGAAGCAGCCGTCGATTACGCCAAAAAGCACAAAATCCCCATCGAGCAGACAAAGAAGAAAATCTATTCGCGGGACCGCAACCTCTGGCACATCAGCCACGAAGGAGCCGACCTTGAGGACCCCGCCAATGAGCCGAAAGACGATGTGTTCGTTATCTCTCGGCCGGTCTCGAAAACTCCCAACAAGCCGGATTACGTCAAAGTCGGCTTCAACAAAGGAGTGCCGGCAAAACTTGACGGCAAAAAGATAACCGGCGTAAAACTGATTGAGCAATTGAACCGGCTCGGTGGCAAACACGGCATCGGCCAGCTGGACCTCGTCGAAAATCGACTGGTTGGTATTAAGTCGAGGGGCGTGTACGAGACACCGGGCGGCACAATACTTAGAGCCGCTCACAGTCGCCTGGAGACTCTGACGCTTGACAGGGAAACTATGCACTACAAACAGCAGCTCGCTCTAAAATATGCCGAGCTGGTTTATTACGGCCTGTGGTTTTCCCAGTTGCGAGAGGCGCTTGATGCATTTGTCAATGTTACTCAGCGAAATGTTACCGGCGAAGTTAAAATGAAGCTGTTCAAGGGACACTGCACACCTGCCGGTGCAAAAAGCCCGAACAGTTTATATCGGACCGATTTGGCAAGCTTTAAGATGGGTGCCGAATATGACCCGACTGACGCAGCCGGCTTTATACGTTTGTTTGGCTTACCTACAAAAGTCGCTGCTGCGGTCAACAAGAAAACAAAAGTGTAAAGCGAAAACCGAAAAGTTGTAATTGAGAAGCCAAAACTTTTGAATTTTACGCTGTGGTTTTGAGTTTTTCGTTTTAAGTTTTCAGTTGCAAGGAGGCATCGTGGCAGTACCGGATTGGATTTGGTTTGTCTTTATTTTTGCGTTTGGCTGCTGTATAGGCAGCTTCCTGAACGTTGTCATCTATCGCTTACCTCGCGACAAGTCTTTAATAACTCCACCTTCTGCCTGTCCTGCGTGTGGTAAGCACATTCGTTTTTATGACAATATACCGCTAATTTCGTGGCTGCTTTTGGGCCGAAAATGCCGGTATTGCAATGCCCCGGTCTCGCCGCGTTATTTTGTTATTGAGCTTCTAACCGGCCTGGTTTTCCTCGGCCTTTTTATTTTGTATTTTCGCACCGATTTGTGTCCTGGTATGCCGTCGTTTCTGGATGGCGGCTGGTTTATTTATCTTCTTCACATTATTCTGTTGGCTGCCTTCATTGCCGCTTCAGCGATTGATTTGGAATTATGGGTCATCCCACTGTCTATCTGCTGGTTCGTTACCGCGGTGGGGCTGCTCGGCTCAGCCCTCGGTGGTTACGCAGTTGACGCCGCAACGATTCGTCACCGTTTCCTGCTGCCCTCCACCTCGACCGTTTTTTTCAGAGAAGCTACGGTTGCCTCGCTGGCCGTCGGCGCTGCGATAGGACTGGCCATATCCTGGATACTTCTGGCAACTGGTTTAATTAAAAGAAGTTACGAAGCCGCTGATTCTCAAAACTCACCCGATAAGCCTGAAAAACTAACAGAGCCGCAGTTTAATCATCGCCTGGAGGTCTGCAGGGAAATCATCTTTTTACTGCCGATTATCTTCTGCTCACTGGCCGCTTACTGGATTGGCCGAAAAAGTTCTCTAATACAGTCCTTAGATTTCTCACAACACCCTGTCATTGCAGGACTTCTGGGCAGTCTGTGGGGCTATTTTGTGGGCTGTGGCGTTGTCTGGGCCACCCGCATCTTTGGCACCCTGGCCTTTGGGAAGGAGGCAATGGGGCTCGGCGATGTGCATTTAATGGGTGCCGCAGGGGCGGTAATAGGCCCGATTTTCGTGGTCGTGGCATTTTTTATTGCACCATTTTTCGGCCTGGCCTGGGCCGGCTCCCAGATGTTTTTTAAAAAAACTCGACAAATTCCTTACGGTCCCTTCTTGTCTTTGGGTATATTTGCTGTTATGATTTTACACGACAGGATTTATTCATTGATTATTGACTATTTACTGTTTACTATGTATTATTGGTTCTGAGTTTTTTCGATATTTAATTTTCAATTGTCAATTAAGAAAGGAGATGTCAAATGCAGGATGCTATTCAAAATTTAAGATTCAAATGTCTTTTGCTACTTGGTCTTGTATCAATTTTTCTGCTTACCGGCTGCACCAATTGGAAGAAGAGATATGAAGCCCTGAATGTGGAGCATCAGAATCTAAAGGGCCGGTTCGAGTTCGAAAGGTCGGAAAAGGGCCGACTCGCTGACCGGATTTCGCAGGACCAGCTAACAATCCAGGAGCTCCAGAGACAGATTGCCGAAGGTCAAAGTGCAGCCAAAGCCAGCGGTTTCGAGGGCGATGTTAGATTTGACCCTTCTGCCGGAACAATTACGGTAACGCTTCCGAATGCAATACTCTTTGATTCGGGCAAAGCGACGCTCAAGAAAAGAACCAGCACTGAGCTTAACAATATTCGGTCGGTATTACGGCAGCAGAGGTATTCTGACAAACAGATAGACGTTGTCGGCCATACCGATTCCGACCCTATCAAAAAATCAAAATGGAAGGACAACCTTGAACTTTCTTCTCAACGTGCTCTCACCGTCGTTAGATACCTTATCGACCGCGGCGTTGATGAAAAAAGGGTCCGGGCAGTCGGCTGTGGAGCCGCCATACCCAGAGACTCAAATGCCACCGCCAGCGGTAAAGCGAGAAACCGCAGAGTTGAAATCGTTGTTTATATGAGGGGGACTGGCTGAACGCACTCCCGCTTAATTGGTGCTGGGCAAAATGGGAACCCTTGCAAATGTTGCGGTTTGTATCGTGCCGTCTTTGCTGACGCAAACAGTGATAGCTCCATCCCTAACTGTATAGAACGACTTTGCCTTGCTTACTCTTTTGCTTGTCTGTTGTCTTTCGTATTGCCTCAGACCGCAGCTGCATATCAAAATGTCCGCCTCAAGGCTTTCGAGGAACCCGGCCTCCAACGTTTTGGTTGAGCCGTGATGAGGGACAACGACAACGTCGGCTTTTAGATTTGGATACATTCGCAGAAGCTCTCTTTGTGCAAATTCTTCGATGTCGGAACATAAAAGTATTTTGGTGCCGGCAAATTCAATCAACGAGACCACTGATTTGTCATTATCGTCCAATTCTTCATTCTCACATATCTGTTCGCTCGGCCAGAGGATTTTTATTTTTGCTCTACTGCCTGAATTTAAGTTTTTACCCAGGCGTTGTATTTTATGACCTTTTTCGAGCAGTCGTTCCTTGAGAAACTTTGCTGTGCCCCACTCATCTGTCTTGCTAAAAAAGGCAGGATTGGCATAAACATCCTCGACTTTGCAGTGCTCGACAATCTCAGGTATGCCGTTGATATGGTCTATATCATTATGGCTTATGATAATTGCATCGATTTTATTTATTCCGCTGTAGTCCAAAAAGGCCGCTACGGCTCGTCTGCCGATATCACTTTTGTGCATTGAGCCTGCATCAAACAAAACGTTGGCCTTGCCCGGAAGCTGGGCCAGTATTGCCTGGCCGTGGCTGACATCAAGGCAGGTGATGATTAAATTGTCCCGATGTGTCCTTTGCCATTTTGTAACGCCTAATAAAACAATTATTGTAAGAGCCATCACTGTGCATATAGCTTTCTTTAGTAAGGGGCGCCGAAAATAAGCAAAGCCGGCAAAAAGAATAAAACCGTAGTACAAGATTATTGGTGTAAGCGGTACGTGACCAATAAGTATTTCTGATATATCCAAACTTGCAATAAACTTTACGAGGAGAATCAGGAAATCGGCCAATCCTGTTACTATTACGCCCAGCACTGCCGCTGCACTCGGCAGCAGTAAAGACAGAATTATTTTCAAATATCCAACAGTCAAAATCAGAGCCACCGGTAGAAAAACAACTGCCGCCCAGATACATGTAACGGGGTTAATTGTGTAAAAGTGATACAGCAAAATGCCTGCACCGGCCATCCACGCTGTAAGGCTTGTAGAAAATAATCTCAATAAATATGGCCCCGGCCTCGAAATTATGCGGTAAAATGGCCTTGTCTTTGGAGCTTTTTTACGCCAAGGCCAATTTGTTATTTTTTCATATAGAAAGAAGTGGATTCGCCTGCAAAAAAGCACAAGTCCAAGCACCGATGCAAACGATAATTGCCAGCCGGCCTCGAACAAATTCGTCGGCCTTATGAGTAAGAGAATTATTGCTGCTAATGATAATGTATTGAGGGAATTGAAACGCCGCCGAAACAAAAATGATGCGCAGAAAACCCAACCGATAATAGCCGCCCTTACGGTAGGCGCTCTTGGTGGGACAATCAACAGAAAAACAACTATCGCAATTATACAGACAGTCGCCCGGGCACGCTTCATTAAACCTGCTGTTTTGCAAAGCCACCAGATAATCCCTATTAAAATTCCCAGATGCAGTCCGGAAAGACTGATAAAGTGCAGCAGACCCGTTTTACGAAAGGCCATATAAGTCTCACTGTCGATATTTCGTCTGTAGCCCAATAGCAATGCTTCAAGCAGGCCTCGGCTTCTCTCTTCCAGTGACAGATTACCTACTAATGCTTGCATTGCTGTTTTCCTTAGTTGTCTCTTTATTTTTGTGAAGATACCCCTACGATGATTTTCCAACAATTCAATGCCCTCTCCTGATTTAATGGACGCTGCAATAAAAACATTTTTCCGCGCCAGATACTCGGCTGTATTGAATTGGCCCGGATTAGTGGGCTCTTTGAATCTGTCCAGCCAGCAGTATGCCTGTATGTAATCGCCCGCTTTCAAGTCCAGGACAGATTCGGCAACCTGCACTCGCACCGTCCCGCTTGCCTCTGTCCAGCCGTCGATAGTTTTTACTTCCTTGATATTAAGGTAAAAACTACTGCTCGGATCAGTGTATCTAAACTTCACAAATTCCCAGTCCCGATTATTATTGATATACGGCTCAGTAACAATTAGCCCACGAATCGTCGCCAGTTTGCGCTCATTTTCTTTTACCGCTGAGTTCACAGAGGCCGCTGAATTCAACTTTAATTCTTTCTCTGCGTTCTCTGTGTCCTCTGTGGCTAATCCTTTTTCGTTACCAACGAAATTACGGATGTCATTGGGCCTCGGCTGATAATAGCTTGTCAGCCGAATCGCACCAAGACAGGCAAAGCAGGCCAGAGCCAGGTACGCCGTGGCGTATTGGTAATTGGTGAATGGTAAATGGTGATTGGTAAATGGTACTTGGTGATTGGTAGAGGAAGACTGTTGGATGATAAACAAGAAAACGGCTGCTGCTGTCAGCGAAGCAAGCAGTATTAACCAGATTGAGACTGATAAACCGAGTGTGCTTTGGAGCAGTATCCCTGCGATTAAACCTACAATTACAAACAGTAGGGGGGCTGTGCTTATAATTTGCTTATGAGAATTTGCAAGGCCCCCGGCGAGCTGCTTATCAATCAGTTCTAATTTTCGCTGTATGTCGTCCATAACAAAACAGACTACAGACTCAAGACCCAGGACTCAAGACTAATTTTGAGGCCCAAAAGGGGTAAATCTTGACATTCTTTGAAAGATTGACTAATTTTATCAAAAGTGAATGCGGACGTCGTAGATTCAAGGGGTTAATCAAGACATCTGGCTCAAAAAAACAAAAAGCTCTTGACAAATATGCATATATTGTGCATAATAATACATATATTTATGCATTTAAGGAATTGATAATGAGAACCACATTAAATATAGATGATAAATTGATAGGTAAAGCGTCAAAATTAACCGGAGTTAAGGAAAAGACTTCTTTAGTTAGGCTTGGCTTAGAGGCCTTAATCGCTCTTGAGAGCAGCAGAAGACTTGCCATATTGGGCGGAACTGAAAAGAGGTTAAAACCCATACCCCGCAGAAGAAGCAGAGGCAGATAATATGGTTCTGGTTGATAGTTCTGTGTGGGTCTCTCACTTCCGTGCCGGCAATTCCGACCTTGAGATTCTACTAAATGATGGAAGAGTTGTTTGCCATCCATTTATCATTGGTGAGCTGGCCTGCGGAAATCTTAAGAATCGGACTGAGATACTTTCCCTGCTGCGGGCTCTTCCTACGGCAAAACAAGCGGAACATGAGGAGGTTTTGCAATTTATTGAAAGTAATCGGCTTATGGGCAGAGGAATCGGCTATGTTGACGCTCACCTGCTTGCCTCTGCGGTTCTGACGGCAATTCCATTCTGGACACTTGATAAAAAGCTGCAGGAGGTGTCCTTAAAGTTAGGTGTTAGCCTGCAATAACATCCATAGCAGAACAGACTACAGACTCAAGACGCCGCACTCAAGACTAATTTTGGACACAGCTTGACGGGGTTTTGCTTTAGCCACGAAAAGGCACAAAGAAAAATTAGACGCAGATTACGCAGAGAAGTTAGACACGGATTAACACGGATTTTTTAGACGCAGAGAATTCAATAATATTTAACCGCAGATATTGATGGTGGGGCAAGCCCCACCCTACGGGACTACGGGACTGAAAATACAAAAAATAGCCAAAGAGAACACAGAGTAAATTCAATCAGAAATTCGAAATCCGAAACACGAAATACGAAACAAATTCGAATGAGCAAAATACGAAATTCAAAACGAACTGAGTCTTTTGTTAACAGAGCCCGCAAAGAACGCGAAGAGTTAAATTATCAGCCACCAAGAAACAAAGACACAAAGAAAAAATAGCCACAGAGGGAACAGAGATTAATGGTGGGGCAAGCCCCACCCTACTGTTGGTTCCCCGCTTTCGCGGGGACAAGCTTTTCTTTGCCGTTCACCCTGTTAGAAGTTTTCGATTTTTGACCTCTATTTTTTTGTTATGCGGTCTCTAACGGGGTAAATATACGGCTGGAGGACTTTTGGTATTGTTATTGAGCCGTCGGCATTCTGGTAGAGCTCCAGGATTGGTATCAGGATTCGTGGTGAAGCGATTACGGTATTGTTGAGCGTGTGACAAAATAAATTCTTTTTTGTGGCAGGGTCTTTGTAACGAAGGTTCATTCGTCTTGCCTGAAACTCGTAGAGTTTGCTTGCGCTGTGCGTTTCGCAGTAGTTTCCTCGTGAGGGCATCCAGGCCTCTATGTCGAATTTTTTGGCCTGGCCTCTGCCAAGGTCGCCGGTACAAACGTTGGCAACCCTGTAGGGCAGTTCCAGTGCCTGCATCACAGCTTCGGCGTTGGCCAAAATCTCCTCGTGGAACTTGTTGCTTTCTTCCACACTGTTTTTACAGATAACTACCTGCTCGATCTTGTCAAACTGATGGATTCTGTAAAGCCCGTACGTATCTTTGCCCGCCGCTCCTGCCTCACGTCTAAAGCAGCTTGACAGCGCCACATATTTTAACGGCAGCTCTTCGCCTCTTAATATCTCGCCGGAGTGGTAAGCCGTCAACGGCACCTCAGCGGTCCCAGCCAGACTCAGATTGTCTCTAACCGTCTGGTATGTTTGGTCTTCGGAGCCGGGGAAAAAACCGGTGCCTGTCATCGTCTCATCTTTCATAAGGACCGGCACTGAGAACGGGACATACCCTTTATCAACCATAAAGTCCATTGCGAACCGCAGAACCGCCCAGTGCAATAGTGCACCATCGCCTTTTAGGAAGTAGTTTCTCGTCCCTGCTAACTTAACGCCTCGTTTGATATCTATAATGCCCAGAGCCAGACCCAATTGTACGTGGTCTTTCGGCTCGAAATCGAACTGCCTTACTTTGCCCTCCCTTCTTATTTCAACATTTTGAGTATCATCTTCGCCGAAAGGCACATCATCATCGGTCGGCTGAGCCACTAACAGCATAAGCTCATCAAGTTCAGGCTGAAGTTTCCTGACATCTTCGTTATACTTAGTCTCTTGTTGTTTCAATTCTGCAAGCTGTGATAATGCGGCTTGTTTTTCGTCTCCTGACAATTTTGGAATTGATTTACCAAGACGGTTTTTTGAAGTGGAAATATCCTGCAGTTGCTTTTTTGCGGTTCTCAGTGCCGAATCCACTTCAAGCAATCTGTCGATATCAACGTCAAAGCCCTTGACTTTGGCTGCGTCCTTAAATCTTTGTGGATTCTCGCGTATTTGCTTAATATCAATCATAGTTCGTATTGCGTCGTGCGTATCGCGTATTGCGATTAGTTTTTTATTTTTTGATTTTATTCGTATCTTTTGATGATTACCACATTATTCTGTCCGCCGAATCCGAAAGACTCGTTCATCGCGACATCAACCTGCATTTTTCTCGGCTCATTAGGTACGTAATCCAGGTCAAGTTCAGGGTCAGGGTCATTTAGATTCATTGTCGGCGGAACGATATTGTCTCGTATTGCCAGGACGCACGTAATCAATTCAGCTGCACCGGCCGCCCCGATTAAATGTCCAAACATACTCTTGACACTGCTGGCAGGAATATTTTTCGCCTCTTCTTTGAAGACCGCTTTGATTGCCCTGGTCTCTATCGAGTCGTTCTCGATTGTGCTTGTGCCGTGCGTATTTATGTAATCGACTTGCCTTTCGCTAATGCCGGCATCAGCAAGCGCCGCGGTAATCGCTTGTATTGCACCTCTGCCTTCCTCGTGCATATCGGTAACTCTAAATGCATCGGAACTGCTGCCGTAGCCGATAACTTCAGCTAAGATTTCCACGCCTCTCTTTTTCGCCGAATTCTGCGATTCGAGAATTAGCATCGCTGCCCCTTCACCAAGGATGAAGCCGTCCCTGCCGGCTGAGAATGGCCTTGATGCTGTCTCGGGACTGTCATTTCTTGTCGATATGGCGGTAAGACGGTTGAATCCTGTAAGACCTAACGGGTGTATCATCGAATGCGCACCGCCTGCAATCATTATGTCCGCATTGCCCCTGCGGATTATCATCATTGCTTCGCCGACGGCTTGAGTGCTCGCCGCGCAGGCGGTCAGGCAGCTTCTTGTCGGCCCGCGAGCGCCCGTGAGTATTGCGATATGAGCAGCCGGCATATTCGGCTCCTGCTCAAGCTCACGCATTGGTCTCATCCTGCTGAGAGCCACCTTTGCCCACCGTCTCCAGTCCATTTCGCTTTTGTCTGTGTCCCACGCTTCCACGATAGCGCCGAAGAATACGTCATTGTCAACAGAGCCTTCGCCTGCTCCCAGGTAAATCCCTAATCTACTGCGGTCTATTCCATCGGTCGGCTCGTCGGTTTCGATATCAATCCCCGCCTGTTTGCAGGCCTGGACCGCTGCGCCGATGGCAAATCCCGAGCCTCGATTGCTGTCTTTGTGCAACTCCGGATTCTTTGTGTATTTTGCAAAGTCGTAATTTTTGACTTCGGCGCCGAAGGTGGTAGGAAACGTCGAAGCGTCGAAAATGGTGGTCTTGGCCATTCCGCTCTTGCCGGCTAACATAGCTTCCCAGACGGTCTCTACATCGTGACCCAGAGGACAGACAATGCCCATTCCGGTTATTACTACTCGTTCAGTTGTCTCTTTCTTAACCATTTAGCTCACCGCCTCAGCATCAAAGTTCTTTAATATCAGAGCAGCGGTTTGTCCGCCGTATGTGTAACTACAGCAGAGTGTATAGCGGATTTTTTTCTGCTTTGGCTCTTTCACAATGTTCAAATTGCAGCCATCGGCTTTTCTGTCGCAATTTTTCGCAGCGGGTATCTTACCGTCAGCCATTGCACAAACTGCAGCGACAACGTCAATAGCTCCGCTTGCGGCGCCTGTATTACTGAGCATACTTTTGGTCGGCCAGACCGCCGGCTTTGTCGCTGCTTCGCCGAGGGCGGCCTCGATTGCTTTTGCTTCAGCCAGGTCATCGGCAGCTATGCCTGTTCCGTGCGGGACAATCAGGTCCAAATCCCCCGGCTGAATCTGTGCATCCGCCATTGCTTTTTCTATTGCTATTTGGATGCCTTTGCCATCCGGTTCGAGATGTTCGTATGCCGGGTTGATATTATTACTGTGCCCGACCCCGACTACTTCGGCATAAATTTTTGCACCTCGCCTTTCAGCCCTTTCCGAGTTTTCCAGTACAACCATCCCGGCCCCTTCACCGAAAACCGCGCCCTTGGCATCGGCGTCGAAAGGCCTGCACGCCGTAGTAGGGCTGTTGTTGTTTTCGCTGGTAGCCCTTTTCAGCAGGCACTGGCGAATCATAACTATCGGATTGACCTTTGCTTCAGCGCCGCCGGCCAGGGCGATGTCACTGTCCCCGCGGGCGATAATCTGCGTCGCTTCGCCTATCGCCAGATGCGCAGCCGCTTCAGCACATGTGATAGTGTTGCTCGGCCCCTGTATGTCGTGAATAATACCTATATGGCAGGCGAGCATATTGGGCAGATATTTCAGCAGCCATAAAGGTGTTACCAGCTCAAGACCATCTTTGCCCCATTTATGAATGTCGAATTTACCATCGGTAGTGCTTGCTGCCACCGCCGGAGCCAGCTCAACCAGGTCACAGCTTATAAGGCCTGCCCCCAGATTGATTGCCATGCGGGCCGGGTTAACATTGACCTTTTCCGGGTCAATTCCCTTTGTAATAAGGCCGCTGCTTGTAAGAGTCTCGTTTGCCGCTATAACCGCCAGCTGGATGTCCCTCGACATCAGTTTAATGGCTTTGCGATAGCTCCTTGGCACGTATTGTTGTATCTTAAAATCCGGGACCTGGCCGGCTAATTTGCAGCTAAAGCCCACAGGGTCGAATGCGCCAATTTTGCCTATCCCGCATCTGCCGGCACAAAGACCGCTCCACATATCGCCGACGGTTAATCCGAGTGGGCTTATCGCACCAAGGCCGGTTATTACTACGCGGGCCAAACCCATCAGTCTTGCTCCGGCTTCTGCCTGACACTATCCGGAAGCACATCGCGCAGAAGTGATTTGAACGTGTCGGTGAACACGAAGTTTTCCTCCGGGAATTGTTTGCCTGCCAGGTTCTGGTCTATGTGGCTAAATATCAAATCTATCTCGGCAATCAGCTTCTCTCCGCAGGTAATCTTACCGCTTGTACTTGCTGCTTCAGGGGCAATCGATTCAATTTTTGCATCCAATTTTAGAGTGTCGCCGGGTTTTACATAGTCAAAAAAGACGGCTTTTTTTATCTTCGCAAGAATAACTTTTTCCTGAAACTTTTTTGCCTCCCCGACAAGTATCCCTGACGTCTGTGCCATTGCCTCAATCATTAAGCTCTCCGGCATAACGCCAAAACCCGGAAAATGGTCGTGTAGATGCTCTTCAGCGAGCGTTACATTTTTAACCGCCACAGCACGTTCGCCGCTGTGAAACTCGACAAACTTATCTATCCATATCCAGCGCATTTTCCACCGGGGTCCCGCCTATATTAGTTGGCGGCAGGTTGACCTTGAGCAATCCTGCCGCTAATATCCCAGAGACACTTTACACATTAAGCAGCATTCAACTTAGTCTCAACATAATTTACAATCGCATCGACAGTGAACAAATCACCCAATTTGTTGATATCAGGGTCGTTCTCAAATGCCGTGAGGTCGGTATGCGGTATTTTATCTCTCAATTCGGTCAGCCCTGTTTCGGTCAATTTACCGTTTTTGACAAATTCCGGATTATTCATCAGGCTCTCAGCTGGAAATAACTCTTCTCGCGGAATTTTTATTCCGAACGCCTTCTCCAATCGAAATACTATGTCCAGAAAATCAATGCTTTCAGCTCCCAGGTCTCCCATTAAGGTCGCTTCAGACGTAACCTCGTCGTCGTCGACTCCCAGCGCATCGACCATGACTTCCTGAACTTCCTGGAATATTTCGTCCCGACTCATTGCCATATCTTTTTACCTCCGGCATAAAATTTCGTATTGCGTATATCGTATTGCGTATTGCGTTTATGTTAGCATTGCTATTACTGTACCAAGCAGGAATTTATTCGCAACTCAATATCTTCCATCGTTTTTTCATATTCTCGATAATTTTGGCATCCACTTCTGCCATTGTAGAATTTTCATCAGAGAGGTTAAAGTGCCTTAGTCCAAATCTTGCTTCCACGATTCGCGCACCTTCCGATAAACCGAAGCCCGAAAAACTGCTGACGTCTTCTTCTATTGTTTTCGCCTCGACTGTATATTCTATCTGCGCGCCCGGCGGCAGAAAACTTCTATATTTTACATTTCTTGCCTGTTTAAGCAATATCATACTGTGGGCGAAATCCTCCGCCTCTCTCACCAGCCACGATGCCGATTCAATCAGTCCTTCCAGCAGCAGGACGCCCGGCAGCACCGGAAATGCGGGAAAATGGTCCGCCAGATACTCTTCGGCCATAGAAACGCTCTTGACTGCCTTTATTTCCTTGCCGCTCTTGAGCGAAACAATCTTATCAATCAGGATAAATCGCATAAATTAGTTCGTTGTTCATAGTTCATTGTACGTAGTCCATAGTGTGTGGCTCGTGGTTCGTGTCTCGATTCACGATTCACTAAATACCATTTACTTTTTTCTCTGCGGTCTTTGCGTTCTCGGCGGTTAATCCTTTTCGCAATACGCACGACGCAATACGATATACGAGATGAAATCGTTTTTCCAGCCTTTTTTCACTTTTTCCTTTTTTGACGCAGATTTCGCAGATTTCAGGACAAGGATTAGCCACGAAGGCACCAAGACACGAAGAAAAATTAGCCACAGATGAACGCAGATTTCGCAGATTAACGCAGAAAAATTTAGACACAGATTAACACTGATTGACACCGATTTTT
>JAUVYQ010000237.1 GCA_030603035.1 Phycisphaerae bacterium
GAGTTCTTTAATAAACGCATCTCTCATATCAATCCTATATACTTCAATCTTTACCACATTGCAGTTCCTCCATTGCCCGTTTTACATCTTCTTCGCTGGATAAAGAACGGACATGCCAGGTTGGGTCATTCTCCATAAAGGAGATTCCTTTGCCTTTGATTGTTTCAGCTATGATAATAAACGGTCGAGACGCTTCTCTTGAGCGAGCATACTGAAAAGCTCCGTGAAGCTGTTTACAATCATGACCATTGCACACAGCAGTCTCCCATCCGAACGATTTCCATTTTTCACAAAAAGGTTCAAGGCTTGTGAATTTCTCTGTAAAATCGATAGAACCAATATGATTTCTATCAACGATGGCAACCAAATTATCTAATCTATGTTTGCTGGCAAATAGAGCTGTCTCCCAAACAGAGCCCTCGGTACATTCTGCATCGCCCATCAGTACAAATTGAAGGTGGACTCTGTTATCCATTTTCGCAGCCAGGGAGATACCAGCTGCCAATTCCAACCCGTGACCTAAAGAACCGCTTGTTATTTCAACACCAGGTATTTCTCTATCCGGATGTCCCCCAAGATGACAGTCCCCCCGGCGATACCGAGTCTCAAGCCATGATGCAGGGAAAAAGCCCAGGTCCGCCAGGACGGCGTACAAAGCAGCTTCCCCATGTCCTTTACTTAACAAGAAACGGTCTCGAGCTTCCCATTCAGGATTATTCGCATCAACATTCAGATTACCACCGTAATAGAGAGTAACTAAGATGTCTACGCAGGAGAGCGACGAAACTATGTGTCCCCCGGTGCTTATACACATTTGTAAAATTTGGTTGCGTATTTGATTTGCCTTGCGCCCCAAACCGGTTATGTTCACCTGAGATTTGCGCGGCGCGGCGCTCATCGTGCCGATGTTTCGTTCAATGGCATTTTGTTTAGTGAAAGTCATTCGACTTTTTCCCAATAATCTGGTTTTCCCCCGGCACAGTTTCGGGCTCTCGCTCATTCAGGATTACCACGATAAGTCTCTATGGTTTTCTTGCCTTTGCGAGCATGGCTTAGCTTTTCTTCAAACCTTTCTCAAAACCAACACAAGGTGGCCTGTTAAAAGCTCCTCTTCACTATAGTCTTGTAGTTCACTTAATATACTTGGTGTCAGCAGCTTCATCCGAATTCCACAACGGCGCCGCCTGTAACAAGAACACGTTTTGTTAAGCCATAATTTTTCATAAGATTTCGCCCTTGTTGAAACCCGCTCACCTGGAACTAAATATTACTACGATAGGTCTCGACGGTTTTTTTGCCCTTACGAACCTGCCTTAGTTCTTTAGCAGCTTCGGCTTGCTGAACTGCCAGAGTCAGGCACAAGTCTTTGTACGACTTTCGCAATTGCTCTCGTCGATTTTTAAATTCACGCAGTTCAAGAATCCCTGTCTGTGCGATTTGCATCACAAGAGAACTGGCTTGTTTGCTCAAAATCTCAACACCACTGATGTTACCCTGCTGTGCCAGCTCTATCTGCTTTTCTAACAGACTTTGCAGGTCGTCCAACAGATGTGTTTGCTTATCGATACTCATTCGATCTAAACTCCCGCCTGGGGCGCATTCTGCGGCTTATTGCAAAACGCGGTCCCTTGTCTTGTCTGAGCCAGACTATGTTCGACTTCTTCCAGAAGATTAGCTGCATCTTTGTTGGCAGGGTCCAAAGTTAAAATGTCCAGGAGGATTTTTTTGGACTGCTCAAACCGCCCATCTTTCATATAAAGTGCCGCCAGAGAGAGCATAACAGAGGTGTCGCCCGGGTGCATATTCAGATATACCTCAAGATAGTGGATGACCTCAGCGAATGAGTTCATCTTGCAGGAAGTCTGAAACAGGCCCAGAAGAGCCGTCAGATTGTCTACATCCAGCTCCAGGCATTTTAGATACATCTCAAAGGCGTGCTTGTAATCGGCCCTTTGCTGTGCGACCATCGCCAGGCCGGCATATGCCTTGGCGCAATTGGCGTCCAGCCGACAAGCGACCCTAAAGGCTATTTCAGCATCTTCAAGAAGATTCTTTTGCAGGGCAACTACCCCAAGCCCAACGTAGGGACCAGGCTCATCGGGCCCCAGTGACGCCGCTTTTTCGTAGCAGCGCTGCGCCTGGGCACCGTTGCCAACAGAGGTGTAGCAATCGCCGAGTTCCTGCAAAACCTCGTAGTGCTGTGTCAAATCTTGTTCTTCAATACTGTTCTTCCGTGACTCCGTTTTGCGATAAGCTTCAAAATCGGAACTATCCTGTATTACGTCCATAGCAATTCTTTTCCTTCAAGTATCTGTTCTGCTCTTTCGAGTAATTCAATCGCTGAGACAAAAAAAATTTTTTCGCGCTCAACTTTCGCCTCTAACAAAAGTGTATCCACCGTCGGCCTTTGCTGGTTGACTTCGCAACTGAGCTCGGCTGCCCTGGCGTGGCCGCCGGCTTTGAAAAAGGCCTTTGCAGCCCGCGTCCTCATCGACAGCTGGTTCTGGTGGTGGTCGGCGATATACTCAAACATCTGGGCCGCCTGTGCCCAGTTTCCGTTTTTCTCTGCTAACTGTGCTTCTCCAAGCAAATTATCAAACTGGAAAGGGAGCTCTTCAGAACTTGGCTGTCTTAGCGCAATGCCGGCGGCCTTTAGAGATTGCCGCACCGGCAAATTTGGAAAACTTCTGCGAGCATACTGCAAGTCACTTTTTCTGAGCACCGC
>JAUVYQ010000404.1 GCA_030603035.1 Phycisphaerae bacterium
AGGTCAATGGCCGACTATACCAACCTGGATGGCGCCGGCAGTAGCCGGCGTACCCCAGGCCAAAGTCCCGACCGCGCTTTTACTTGTCGGGGCCGGCCTGGTTGTTGCCTACGTTTTATTGAAAAGGTGAATTTTATGAAAGGCGATTTTGAAGAGCAGCTGCAGCTGGTAAAACAGCTGGGCTTTCGTGCGGTCCGGGAAATACCGATCAACCTGGCTGTCGCAGTATCCGACAAGGAATTTAATCTTGCCGGCAATTTTTTCTATATCAAGGACGCCGAGTCCACAAGCGCCTACATCGAAGTTAAGATCAATTCCAGCGGTGCAAACCCGATAAGCTGGACTAAACAGACCGGCTTCGTTCATCCGTTCAACAGGCTTTATATCACAACGCCGGCAGGCCAGGCCGGCACAATGAAAATCCTGATCGCTGCCGAGGCCCCAAATCTTTTTGACGTAGTGGATCATCGATCCGCAGTCAGCGCATCGATCGAAGGCATTTTAGACCAATTGCGGGGCCAGACAACTCAGTTAGTAACTGGTGACGAAAAAACAGTAGGCGTCGCAGCAGGCGAGATATTTCCTCTCTATGCTCTGCGTAGGGCCTTTCATCTTCAGTCAAAAGCCAGCAACACCGGCTTAATATATCTTGGTAGTTCAAACTCTGTCTCGTTAATCAGGCATTTTAAAGAATTGCAGCCTGGTCAGTCTATTATGATTGACGATTATTGCGGTGCCGTATGGGCGATCTCTGATACGGCTGCTCAAAAGCTGATCTGGGGGACGTGGTAATGAAGGGTGACAGTTTACCACCATGTTATCAGAAGCCGACGGGCAAGCTGTGGTTGGCAAACATACAATATAATCTCGTTGATGCCGTCGAGACAATCGTTGAACTTAATGGGATACCGACAAATTTTGACGATGAAATTGAAGATTCTTTCGCTCACAGAATAACACCAGGAAAGCAGGGATTTTATGATATTAAGGGCCAGGTGGCTTTCAACAGTGTCGTAGCTCTTAAAAATTACCTTGTGTGTA
>JAUVYQ010000028.1 GCA_030603035.1 Phycisphaerae bacterium
ACACAATTCTACAGATTCTGAGCGTGACCTTATTCGAGAAAGTGTCTATTTTACAAGTACTTATGGAAGCCGGCTACAAAACTGATGGCACTGGTTTTTGTAACCAGTTAATGTTATTCGACTTATAACCGGACAGTAGTGGTATGGAGTAAAAGTTGCTATGTCATTGCTGCTTGCGCGGGAATGACAAAAGAAGGAGGCAAAATGATTGAAGGCGATTCGAACCATTGTCAGATTGTAAGAGATAGTATCGTTGGTAAAAGGGCGGTTGACGAACGGACCTTTGCCTCGCTGGCAATTCTTACCGAGCGGCTGGAACGGTTGAAAAATCTCGATAAGATTTTTGGCGACGTTGAATTTTCGTCCGCTGTTAAAAAACTTAAAGGTCAGAAAAACGCAGTAGCCGTAGGATGAAATTAGCGGACAGCAGATAGAAAAGAAAACTAAATGCTATATTGGGTTTGCTGATTCAGGAGTGAATAGCTCGGCTGTAGAACATATTCCCGTTCTTGCGGGAGCGTTAGCCGAACAGATAAACTTACCGCTGGATGGGGTGATGGTCGATGCGACCATAGGACAGGGAGGTCATAGTTTTCTGTTCGGTAAAACCCTGGGCCCTGAGGGAGTTATCATTGGTTTTGACGTCGATAAAAATGCTATCCGAAGGGCCCATTTTAGATTAAAGGACCTTGCTTGCAGGGTTATTTTAATTTGTGCTAATTTTTCTCAAATCAGCGAGCAAGTCCACAAGCAGGGGATAGAAAAGGTTGATTTTATATTGGCGGATTTGGGCGTCTGCTCGGCACATTTGGCTGATGTGAGGATGGGTCTCAGCTTCCAGACGGATATGCCGCTGGATATGAGAATTGACAAAAGATTAAAGACCACCGCTGCCGATATAGTTAATAGAGGGGATGAAAAATCGTTAGCTGATTTGATTTACAAGTTCGGTGAGGACAGAGGCTCGCGGCGGATTGCGCGGTTTATCGTTCGGGAGCGCCGGAGCCGTCCGATAACCACAACCGGGCAACTGTCGGCGATAGTCTGCCGGGCATTAGGACGGTCGGGGCGAAAGCGCAGGATACACCCGGCAACCAGAACTTTTCAGGCGCTGAGAATCGCAGTCAATAAGGAGCTGGAGAATTTGGCGAAGCTGCTTGCTTCAGTACCGGAGCTGCTGAGGGAAAATAGCCGCATAGCCGTCATTAGCTTTCACAGCCTGGAAGATAGATTGGTTAAGAACAATTTCAAGCAAAATGAAAGCGAGAGCATTTACAAGATTATAACAAAGAAGCCGATTGTGCCGACGCGAAAGGAAATTGCCGATAATCGGCGAGCAAGGAGCGCAAAGTTAAGGATTGCACAAAAGATATAGCGGATTAGTGAATTAGTGAATTAGTTAATTGAGGATTCCTGACTCAGCAATTGACGAAGCTTCTTCGCGAGCTCGGCGGTAAAAAATAAAAAGCAAAAAGTAAAAATGGAGTTTCATTATGACTTCCGATGCCAAAATTGGATTGCTGTTAGGTCTGGTCTTTATATTTATCATTGCATTTTTAATCAATGGTCTGCCGAGCTTTCACAATAGCAGAAACAATAATGGGCTGACTACCAATGGGGTTGGTTTGCAGAATAATCCGCCGGGTCTTGCGGCGCCGGAGCGTAAGGTTATCAATTGGACAAACTCGATTGAAAAGCAAAGCACGGAAGTTCTGACACCACCGATGGGCGAGCCGAATATTCGCTTCCAAACACCGTTATCGCAGAACCCTGCGGTCGTCAAAAAAGAGAACCCTGCGACTCTGAACGAGAGCCATAAAGTCAAACCGAGCAAAGCGGCCCTGCCGAAAATTTATGTTGTCGTCGATGGTGATAATCTGGCGGTCATAGCCAAGAAGTTTTATGGTGATGAAGAGGGTAACAGAACAATAAACGTTACGAGGATATTTCAGGCCAATCGCAAGCTGCTGGGATCGCCTGATGAAATTTGTGTCGGGCAAAAACTTATCATACCGCCGCTGCCGGCTTCGGCGCCGGATAAAAGCAAAACTGAGAAGGTCTTTCCCGCATCAATCTTCAAGAAGGTCAAATCTATTGGTGAAAGGTATCTTTCGTCAGACGGCCGCAAAGCCAAGCAAATCAAGCGGTACGTTGTGCGGGAAGATGATAATTTGTGGCGAATTGCTGCCGAGCAGCTTGGAGACGGCAGCCGGTACACCGAAATAGGCAAACTAAATGCTGATATTTTAGACGACGAGGACACTCTCTCCATTGGGATGCGTTTGAAGATGCCGGCCCGATAAAAGTATTTCGTGGTTCGTGTCTCGTGGTTTGATTCACGATTCACGATTCACGATTTACCTGTTTGGTGGGCAAATTATGAGATTGCGGTTTCGTTTTGTTTTTGTTGTTTTTTATTTTACGGCTGTTTTGATTTTTGCCGTTTATCTTCGCAGCGTCAACAATCGCATTTTCAACAAGCTTTCCACCATCAGTACCGAACAAGGGCGGTTAGAACAACAACTTCGTCAGAAACAACTACAACTGGAAGATTTAATAAATCCCGCCGCCGTATCGGAACGTCTTAACGGTAGTGAATAGTCGTTAGTGAATAGTATTTTGTAGAGGTTAACGCGCAACTAACGACTAAAGAGTAACAATCAAATACTAACGACTAAACATTGAAAAGCGTTCGGATTATCATTTTCTGCTTTATGTTTTTGATTGTGGCATTTTTGTCGCTGGGGGGGCGGTGCTTTTATCTACAGCTTCTCAAGAACGACCATTATGTTGGCGTTTCTACAAAGCAATTGCAGGGGTGGGTTGCACGGAAGCCACAACGCGGCGTGATTCTTGATTGTCAGGGCAGGATGTTGGCTGCGAGCAATAGGAAGCTAACCATTTTTGCCGAGCCGCGAGTTATAAAGGACCCCAAAAGCACATCCACCGAACTTGCGCCAATACTGGATATGGGCGCACACGAAATCTGTAAGCTCATTATGGAGGGCAAAAATCCGGGCTTTGTAAAAATCAAGGTCGGTACGGGGGCGGAGCAGAGCATTGCCGCCGGCAAAATCTACGGTATCGGCGTCCAACCCGACTGGGAAAGACATTATCCAATGCGGCGTCTGGCGGCGCATATTGTCGGTTTTACAAGTGTTGACAACCGGGGTTTGGGCGGAATCGAATTACAATACGACGAGGAGCTTGGCGGCGTGGGGGCGCAGAACATTTACTTTGCCGATGCGTTTCGTCGACCGATTCGCCCCTACCTGGGACAAGCAGGGCAAAACTCACGTTTGGCCAATGGAGTCGGGATTATCTTGACGCTCGATGCCAGCATCCAGCAGTTTGCGCGGGCCGAGCTTGTAAAGCAATACGAAAGCTATGAGGCCGAGTCGGCTGTGGCGATTGTGGCTGAGCCGAAGACGGGGGCGATTTTGGCGATGGTTTCGCTGCCTGATTTTGACCCGCGTGATGCCCGGTCAGCAGACCCGGATACTCTTCGCAATCGTGCGCTTAGCGACCAGTTTGAGCCGGGCAGTGTTCTAAAGCCGATAGCTGCTGCGATTGCAATCGATGCCGGCGCTGTGGGGCGGGATGAAAAAATATTCTGCGAGTACGGCGACTATCGCGGCAGGGGCTTTGGACGAATCGGTGAGTATGGGAACCACAAATTCGGGGACTTGACGGTGCGTGAGATTCTTGTCCATTCGAGCAATATAGGGATGGCCAAAATCGGTCAAAAACTCGGCAGAGACAAACTTTATAACGGGCTGAGACTTTTTGGGTTCGGCAGAAAGATGGGTATTGATTTGCCCGGCGAGGCCGAGGGACTGTTATGGCCTGCGCGGAAGTGGACAGGCTACAGCGTAACACGGATACCTTTTGGCCAGGAAATTTCTGTAACTGCGATTCAATTGGTTCGGGCTTTCTGCATCCTTGCCAACGGCGGTCGCGTAGTTCGCCCTTATGTGGTCAAGGCGGTAGTGGGCAGCAATGGTGAGATTATCCAGTTGAAACGACCGCCGCCGGCCGTCGGTTATGTTGTTAAGCCGGAAGTTGCTGAATGGATTGTTACCGAGGCGCTGGTCGGCGTAGTTAATGAAGGGACGGGTAAAAAAGCGAAGCTGGAAAAATGGCAGGTGTTCGGCAAAAGCGGAACGGCCAATATAGCCAAAAGCGACGAGAGAGGTTATTCGGAGAGCGATTACGTTGCCTCTTTCGCAGCAGGAGCGCCGGCAGAGGAGCCGGCCGTGGTGGTCCTGGTTTCAATCTACAAGCCGAACGTCAAACTCGGCAAGGGTTATACCGGCGGAACAGTAGCTGCGCCGGTAGCCGCCGGGATACTCGAAAAAACCCTTAACTACCTCGAAAAACGTCAGGGCCGTTAGAGGTGCATGTTATCTTTGTTGGTAAAAACCTGCTTGTTTTGCTTGTATGGTTATGTCAGTGGTTGCTCAAAAGCGTGGATTCCTGCTTTCGCAGGAATGACATTGTGGTTCTTGGCGTCTGTTCATTGTCTAAAAACTTTGTAACAACAACTTGGTAGCTATGCTTTCAATAATGATAGTTTATTGACGGGGATTTGCCAGAACAATTTTCACTGTCGCTTTTTTTGCACAAATGGCATTTGATTTTATTCTGTTGTCAGGCTGGCGTCGCCTATGTAGCCGGCTTCGATGCAGAACTGTATGATGTCACGTGCTAAAGGCCCTGCATCGCTTGAGCCGTGCTGGCCGCCTTCGACGACAACGGCAATTGCAATGGCCCGGCCTGTGGCGTCTTTGGCAAAGCCGGCGAACCAGGCATTGTCCGGCTGTTCCGTTGAGCCGGTTTTGCCATAAACGTTTATGCCCTGACCGGCAAGGCCGCTGTGGACAAATTCCTTGTAAGCTGTTCCGCCGGGCTCGTTGACAACAGCGCTCATACCATTGTGGATTACATCTAAAGTCTGTTGAGAGATGCCGAGGGCCCCGCCAGAGGTGGGGAAATTCGAAATTCGAAATTCGAAATTCGAAATTTCCTTAAGCAGCCTTGGCTGTTTAAGGATTCCGCCCCGGGCGATAGCCGCCATTGCGTTTGCCACCTGCAGCGGTGTAGCTCGAAGATTGCCCTGGCCTATGCCGAAAAGTCTTCTTTCGCCCGCTTGAAGACGCGGTATCTGCTCAAAGCGTGAGATTTTGCCCTTTGGAATGCTGGTTGAGATTTGCCCCTGTGCCTGTCTAAAATCTCGTTGCTCGATGCTTGATGCTCGATGCTCGTTGCTCGATGCTCGATGCTCGTTGCTCGATTCTCGATTCTCGATTCTCGATTCTCGATGCTCGTTGCTCGTTGCATGAAGTGCCGGGGCGAGCAGGATTTTGTGTCCGTAGCCGAAGTTGAAGAGCCATTGCTGCAGGACTGACGGGTCGATTCTGTCTGCAAGGCGTGAAAAATAGATGTTGCAACTGCCCTTGATGGCGTTGTGAGCATAATTTTCCCACTTACCGCTATGGCCTGTCTTATATTTATTGTATATCCAGCAGCTCGGCCATTCTCTTGGCGCCTTTTGAGCCAGACAGGGGATAGTTTCATACGGAGTGATTTTGCCGGATTCGAGCCCGGCGATAAGAATCAGCGGTTTTATAACTGAGCCGGGCGGATACTGTTTGTTTATCGCTCGATTACGCAGCGGCTCGTTTGGGTCGTTAGCGAGGTCGCCGTAGTCATACCTGGCACGGTTCAAATCGAAAACCGGAAGTGAAACCAGTGCGAGAATATCGCCCGTTGCAACCTCAATCACAACCGCTGCCGTGGGTGCCGTGCAATTGGCGTTAAACCTGCAGTCGGCGAGATAATCTTCTATCTTCTTTTGAAGCTCGATGTCCAGTGAAAGCTGCACGTCTTCTCCAAACTTTGGCTCTGTTCGATTTTTGAGCACGCGGTCTATGTCCCACTCTTCCTGGCCACGCCTGCCTCGCAGGATGGTTTCACAAACATACTCGACTCCATCTTCGCGTCCGCAGACTTCGTCGTCCAGATAGCTTGATAATTTGTTGCCTTCGAAGAGCTTTTTATCGTGTGGTTGTGCCGGGCCGACCCAGCCGATTGTTTGAGCAGCAGCCGGGCCGTAAGGATAAAACCTGTGTCCTTTCGGCAAAATTTCAACCCCATCAACGTCCATAAATTCCAGTTGAGCGGTAAAGATATCGTCGTCAGTTTTTAACTCCAGCAGCGGCCAGTATTTGTGCATCTCCGCGATGTTGGTCTGGTCTATGAGCATAAGGCGATCATTGGGATTGTGGCAGTGTTTCTCGAAATCTGCAATGAAATCAGAAGGTTTGACATTGAACAGATTGTCCTTGTATTTTTCAAACAGAGCCGATTTTGAGCACTTCTGTCGCCAGGCCTGAAATATGCGTAAATTCCATATTCGGTTGTTTATTCGGTTAATTCTGTTCTGGACATCTTCGCGTTCGAGCCCAAAGTGTACGCATTTATCAATTATCTGCTGCAAATCTTCAAGTTTGGTCAGAATTTCTTTCGTTACTTTGTTTCTTGCTTCGTCCGGGTTATTTCTTTGGGCGGCTCTAAGCAGTTTTGCCTGTTGGACACGCTCATCAAAGAAGGAGCTGAGCCGGTAGTTTATATGGAGGTGAAATTGCGGCTCGTCGAGGGCCAATACCCTGCCCTTTCTGTCGAGTATTCCACCTCTGATGGTCTTAAGCCGGCGGGAGCGGCCTCTCTGGCGCTTCAGCTCTTCGATTTCATCCTGAAGGGATGAATCGGGCAGCAACTGCATTTGTATCAGGCGGAGCAGACAGAGAAGCAGAAGCGCTGTGCTGAGGATTACAAAGATTTTGATTCGTTTATCGTACATATTATTTGTTCTGCCGCTCAGCGCCGGCCGAAGCGAGGTGTTTTTATACGCATCCACCACCCTATCGGCAAGAATAAAAACGGCCCCACCAGGGCGGAGTACAGCGATGTTCCAAAAAGAACAGCGTATATGCCGGCCCCTGTCGGCTGCCCCTTAAGATACGTTAAAAGAAGGACCAGAACGCCGGCTAAAAAACCGGTGATAAATATCGCAGCCGACTGGTAAGCCATTTTTTTGATAGCAATAATGCGGTGGAGGTATGCCAGGGCGGTGCCGAACAGACCAAAGCTGATTATTTGCGGCCCCATTGCAGGACCAATAATATCAGCGGCAAAACCTATCGTGAAGGAGGTTATAATCGCCTCGCTGGTGTTAGAGTAAATAGCAAAAAATACTAAAAGGATTAATAACAAATCGGGTTTGATGTTCCAAGCTGTAACGGCAATTATATCCAGCAGACTGGCTTGCAGCACGGTAACGGTAAGAATAAAAACTGCAACCCGGAACCATCGCATTTTGTATCCTCATTTAAGAAGCGAAAAGCGCAAAGCGAAAAATTAAAAGCTATTGAATTCCGCAGTTTTATCCTTTCAGGTTTTGTTTTTTGGATAAGAACAGTTCCACAGTTTTACGCTTTTAGCTTTAAGTTTTTAGTTTTCTTACGGATTCATTACGATTATGGCTACACTGTTCAGGCCTTCTATGTTACAGACGGGTTTTACCGTTATATCCCAGAGCAGGGGTTCAACGCCCTCTTTGCATTGGGCTACTTTTCCTATAATCATCAGGTCATCCAGAAGTCCTATCTTTTTGTCGGCATAAACGACGTCGCCGACCTTGACCTTGTGTTTTGTAGAGAGCATTGGAATTTTAGCTGAATTGCTGCCGGTGCCCTGCATTATCCTGCTTACGTTTAGTCTGCCTATCTTTATTGCTATATTGGATGTGGGGTCTGTAACGAGCTTAACCTGAGCCGACCGGAAGGAGACGTTGGATATTGTTCCGATGATACTGTTTTCGCCCAGGACGAACTGGCCCTTACGGAGGCCGTGCTTTTTGCCGCGATTGATAATCAGCTCGCTGTGCAATGTGTCGGAGTCTCTAATGACATCGGCTAAAATAAATTTCACGTCTTCTAAAGGGAATCTATCGGGCAGCCCGGACAGTTTTTCAACCTTTTTACGTTCTTGCTCCAGCCATTTCTCAAGGTTGGTAATATGGTTTTTGTACTCTCTGTGGGTGGCGGGGTCTATGAGTCCGCCCCTGGCGGACCGGGTATGCGCCGAAAGTGAGATGTTTCTGCCGATACTTAAAGGCCAGCGAAAAATGCGAGCGAAAGCGAACTGAAATCTATTTGTCAGATTCTGTGGGGCAAACAGGAAGATGAACCCGGCTAACATAAACCAGATGAATAACATTGCCCTGGAGACTCTGATTTGCTTCCTTGCCATATCAGATTGATTATTTTCTATTGACTATTTTCTATTGACTATTTTCTATTCTTTCGTTGTGTGCCGCGTGTATTTGGCCGTGCGATATAAACAATAGTCAATATTCAATCGTCAATTGACAATGCTTTTTATTCCCATCCGTATTCATTATGGTCCATCGTATCCTTCCACAACTCGAGGTTTTCCAGGTAGACGCTGGTACCGCGTGCTACACAGCTCAGCGGGTCCTCGACCCTCTCGACCCTCAAGCCGGTTGCGTTTGCCAGTACCATATCCATTCCCCGCAGGAGTGCGGTACCGCCGCAGATGTGCACGCCGTTGTCGATCAAATCGGCGGCCAATTCCGGCTGGGCCTTTTCCAGCGTTGCCGTAACTGTATCTATGATTGTAGCGATGGGGTCACGGAGGGCCTCACGGATTTCCTCACTTGTTATAACAATTTTTCTTGGCAGGCCGGAGATGGTGTCTCTGCCGGTTACCTCCATTGTCAATTCCTCTTCCAGTGGAGTGGCAGAGCCGATTTGTATCTTGACTTTCTCGGCTCTCGGCTCGCCGATAAGCAGGTTGTATGTTCTTTTGAGATGGTTGATTACCGCTTCATCCATATCGTCGCCCCCGAGGCGGATTGATTGGGAGGTGGCGATGTCTGCCAGACTCATTATTGCCACTTCCGTAGTTCCGCCGCCGATATCGACAATCATTGAAGCGGTAGGGTCTGTGATTGGCAGATTAGCTCCGATGCCTGCCGCCATTGGCTCATCGACCAGATAGACCTTTCGGGCGCCCGCCCGTTCGGCACTGTCTATGACGGCCCGGCGTTCGACCGCCGTTATTCCGCTCGGGACGGCAATTACCACTCGGGGCCTGACCAGGCCTCCCCTGCCGTGCACTTTTCGGATAAAATAGCCCAGCATCGCCTCGGTAATTTCAAAGTCACTGATTACGCCGTCTTTTAGAGGTCTTATTGCAGTAATTGAGCCGGGCGTTTTGCCAAGCATTTCGCGAGCAACCAGGCCAACCGCTTCGCCGTTATTGAGGACAATGTTGGTTCCTTTGCGAACTGCAACTACTGAGGGTTCGTTGAGGACGATGCCTTTATCACGGACACAAACGAGGGTAGTGCACGTACCGAGGTCAATGCCCATATCCATGCTGAACCAGCCTAAGATTGTGTCCAGTAGCACTTTCGAGTCCCTTCTCAAATTTCAATTGACTATTTTTTATAAATAAAGAGCGTAGTTGTCAACCCCGTTAGAAATTTTCTTTTTTGTATCTTTGCCCCGGCAATAGCCGCACTTCTAACGGGATGTACCATATTGTTCCTTGTCATCCACGTTATCCACAATTTCTAACGGGGTCAATAGTCAATTTGCTACGGAATTTCGAAGATTGAGCCATACTGAAAGTAGCACTTATAGGCTACGAACGCTGCTGCAGCCAGCACTACACAAAATGCCAAAGCAAGAATGACCGTATAAAGGTTATCAGATGCGGTTACCTTTCCACCGCGAGTCTGCCCATTGGGACTCATATATCAGCCTCACAATGAATAGCGGATAGCATATACTCTATCTTATAAATTAGTAGATATGTTATCACCAGCTTTTGGTTGTTTCTTTTTTATAAGCTCGAGGACGCCGACGGCCTCTTCTGCGTCGACGTCTATGATTAGAATATCGCAAATAAAATCAGCGCCGCGAGTTACGTGGAATTTCATACCTGTTTTGACGCCTGCTGCTTTGCCGATGGATATGCTGGCCATAGAATTTTTCAAATCCACCGCCCTGATTAATCCTTTCAACTCGATATCTCTGGTTTCGGGTATAATCGGTCGAGCTATGGCTTTTTCCACTGTGACCGGCACAAGCTCAGTAGCGCGTTTGTCAAACGGCTGTAAGAGCTTGCCCAACCTGTCCTGCAATTCAGACTTTTCTTCGAGGAGGCGTTTCGTTTTTTCGTCCAGCATCACTATTACAGCCATTTTCTCCTCTAAACTGGTTGTGAGCTGATTGAGCTCTTTGCGGCCCTTGATTTGTTCAGCTTCAAGTCTGTGTACATTGTCGAGGGTATTTTTTAATAACTGCGTATTCTCATCGGTAGTTTTGGAGAAATCCATTACTATAGCCGCCCAGCTATTTACTCTTCGAAGCGCATCGTCTTTTTCCGCTTCAACAATCTTGAACTGACTCTGTAATTCCTCAAATTTTATTGTCAGTGAGGTGATTTCATTACGTAGTTTGTCTTCCAGACGTTGCTTTTCGTCGACCTTCTCGCTTAATTGCTTTGTGAGACTTCCGACTTTCTTCTCAAAGGCGTCTCTTTCGGCCTTCAGGTCGTCGTACATTTGTCTGTAATTATCAGCGTTGGCCACGTAAGTTACGACAATGCCGCAGAGGAAGATTGAGGATATTGTCAGCAAAACTATTAAAATTTTTGTAAGTGTACTCAAAACAACTCCTTTCATTAGCTGTGGTCCCATTTTGCGATAGTTACAGTCCGCAAGACCAACGGCCAATTTTCGGGGCCCGCAAAATGGGAAGCCGCTCGTTTTTTTGACGCAGATTTCGCTGAAAGAGTTTTTTAGCCACAGATTTCACGGATTTTTTATTTTTGCCACAAAGGCACCAAGTTTTTTCAATTTATAATTTCTTCGTGACTTTGTGGCTATTTTTGTTTTTATTCTATCTGCGTTAATCAACGTAATCTGCGTCTAAATATATCTGGGTTAACCCCGCCCCTCCGAGGGGCTGGGTTAATCAGCGTCTAATTCTTTACAAGGCAAATCGCATGCTGCCCGTGGGCGTTACGCCGTTTACCTATATTACCATTATATTTTACGCTCTATGCTCCAAAAGGTCAAGTTATTTTTGTCAAATCCCCTAAGTCCGTTGTAAATCTTTGTTTTTCGTCCTATATTCCTGCCTCCTCGTCGGTTATACAGTGGAAAACGGCCATAGCGGCGGCAATACGGACGGATTTTGACTCGTCTTTGAGAAACCGCGGCAGAAATCTTATAAGACGTGGTGTTCCAATTCGTCCTATCGCCAGTGCCGTCCGGACGTTAACCCGTTCGAGGGCCTTTTTGTCCAGGCGGGCAGTGAGATTTTTCGTAAAAACATCGAGAACTTCCGGCTCTCCGAGGGTGTCTTCAAGCGTACCGAGCTGTTCGGCAGCGGCCAGTCGGACCTCTAATATGTCATCATCCAGCATAGTAATCAGGGCATTTTTGGCCTCTCTTGTTCCCAGCGCCCCCATTGCCCTTATACCGATGACTCTGACGTCAGCGTATTTACTAATCAGCATTGGCCAGACCCTCGGAATTATTCGCTCGTCACCGAGCATTGCTATGGCTTCCGCCGTCTGGAATATGACTTTGTCGTCCGAATCTTTGCGTCCGAGGGTCCACCATAAGACCTGTCGAGTTAGTTCGCTTTTATCGCCGCTTTTTCCCAGCAGTAAAGCCGCATTGGCCCTGACGGTCTGGTCGTTGCCGGCTATCGCATTGCGAAAGAGTTTGAGACTGCCGGCAGAACCGAGCTTGCTCATCGCATAAGCGGCGGCAATTCTGACGTTTTCGTTTTCATCTTTCAATAATTGCCTTACCGAGCTTTCGGCGAGTGAGTATTCCAGGTCGCCCACAGCTAAAGCAGCCACGAATCTAACCGGCGCAAATTCATCTTTTAGCAGCCGTTGTACTTTAGGCATCAATCTGATTTGTCTGGTGACTGCGACAGCTTCGATGGCATTATTCCTGATGTCAGGATTATCGTCAGCTAAACCTTCCCGGACAATTCGGGTGGCTTCGGGTATAAGCTCATCGACGGAGACGGCATCAGGCCATCTTACAGTTGTTTGCATTTTCGGCAGTCCATTGCATCCGAAGGCGAATATCACGTAAGTCATAATCGTAAAAGTGGCGATTAGCCTTGTGCACTTTGCTTTTTGTTTTTTAGCGTTTTTAGATTTATTTTTCATTTCGCCACCGCCGCAAAGAAACAACATATTTTTTATTTCGGACAGCTGTCGCCGAGCGTGGTACTATTATGAGCAAAACAAGACAGAGAGCACAACAAAAATCCAGCCATTGCCCGTATTTACTAAAAAATGTAGTCCTTTTATCTATCGGCATTTCATCGACGAACCATCCAGCGATACCCTTGCGTTCCATAGCCTTATGTGGCAAAGTGCCGTCCAGAGCACCATTTTTTACACGTCCGAGGGTGTCGATGAGGCAGCTTACGCCGGTATTGACGCTTCGCAAGACGGCAAGTCTGTTTTCGACGGCCCTGAAGGCGCAAATAGCTGCGTGCTGAGGAAGTTCTGTGCTGGGAAAAACTTTTCCGTTCTTAAATCGGACGAACCACCCGTCATTACTTATATTGACAAGCCAGTCGATTTGCTTTCGCCCCTGGCGGTCCAATGCGAATCTTCGTGCAATTGCAGGCATAGTGGCCTCATAACAAATCATTACGCTGAATTTGTAAATTCGATTCTCGATTCTCGATTCTCGAAGCCCGATTTTCAACTTTCTTTTTACCGCAGAGTCTGCCAAGTTGTCGTTTCCGCGAAAGCAGGAATCCATTTCATCTTTTTTCTCTGCAGTCTCTACGTTCTCGGCGGTTAATTTTTTTGTCAGGTGGGTCATTTCAAAGACGGTGTATTCGCTGCCTGCGTCGAGTGAATGGTCGAAATTATATGGATTAAATTTCATCACCAGCTTAAAAAGTAAAGGAAAACTCTTTCTGAAAGGCAGCACTTCGCCGAAGAGGACCAGGTGAATTTTACTGTATTGTTTGTCCGATTGCTGCCCGTCGGGCTTGTAGAGGAATGCTGAATTATACTTTTCGGCTAAATAAATCGTCAAATCTTCCCGGACTTCCGGCTTGCCGCCGTAAGCTCCTACAAGCACAAAAGCGGTATTTTTCGAATGGTCCCTGAGGGCCTTGTCGAAGATTTTGAAAGAATGTGAAGAATCCAGAAGGCCTAATACTCTTGCGTCTAATGTCGCCTGCACCATTGTCTCGGGCCAGACGATTAGTTCGGCACCGGCCTGGGCACTGGCTTTACTTTGCTGCATCAGCTCATCAAATATCGTCTGAGATGTCTGCTTAGCGTATTGGCCCTGGCCCCTCAGTGCCTCTCGCTTGACTGCCTGCGGGACGTTTGACTGCAGGGAGGCAACCACGGGACCGGTCTCGACGAATTCGTCTTCCTGGCTTATCCTCCATCGCCCATAGAAGACCGTGGCAAGCAGTGCAGCGCACACTACAGCCGTTTTTATAAAGTTGCTGACTTTGAAAATACTCTTCCAGCATCGAGTATCTAGTATCGAGTCCGTCGGTACGGCGCCGGATGACGCACATCGAGTATCGAGTATCAATTCAGCCAGCAGACCGTTGACCATTGCTATCAGAAAAGAAAGACCCGCTGCGCCGAATATGTCGGCTATCTGGATGAGCGTGATATTCTGGTACTGGCTGTGAGCCAGGAACCGCCAGAAAAAGCCGCCTAAAAAAAGGCCCTGCAGACGTTCTGCGCCGACGAATAGTACACCCGCCGCCAGAAATAGCGGTATCTTTTTTATTCTGCAATAACGCAAACAAAGCGCCAGTATCGGCCAGTGTACGGCCGTGTACAGGCAAAAGGCGGCCCAGCCCACCACCGTTATGGGAAATATCCAGTACAGATTGGCGAGCCAATAGCAGAGTGAAATTAAGTAGGCGGCAAGTGCTAATCGCTTGGGTTTTGCACTCGGCGAACAGGCCAGGATGAAAGGTACCAGCGACACCCACGCCAGCGGCGAGAAGCTAATCGGCGCCTGAATCACCGTCAGCATCGCCGCACTGGCAATGAATGGTAAGCAAAGCAGGAAAATATTCTTTACCTTCGCATTTTTCAATCGGCCAAATCCTCTAAAGCCGCCACTATTTCTTCCGTGTTATATCGCTTTTGGTTGTTCATTCGCACAGCAAATTGGTTCGTAAATAACTCCAAAAGGTTTTTGTCGGCAGCAATTTCTTTTAGCGGTCTTTTTATATCGGATAAAAGGCGCTTTAGCTCATTCAACTCGGCGGTATTGAAAAACAAACTGCTCCGCTGACAGGCGGATTGCTTTTTCAATTCAGCCAAACGTTTTTCGGTGTTTTCAACGTACTTTTCAGAGATTTCGATGCCGACATAATTTCTGTTTAATTGATAAGCCACTGCTGGGGTAGTTCCTGAGCCGCTGAAAGGGTCGAGGACGCAATCTCCGGTGTTCGAGCTTACTGTTATGATTCTCTTCAGCAGGCTTTCGGGCATCTGGCAGGGGTGCCATCCGGTGCGTTCCTTGAATGTGCCGCACACACGGGGGTATCCGGTCCAGACGTCGTCCGGCATTTTGCCTTTTGGATTGGCCCGTTTGTCGTTATAAATTAACTGCCTGTCCGAGGGGGTGCGAACAGCGTAGTCGTTAAAAGTGAAGCTCTCTTTATCGTTGACAAAGTAAAATATATGTGTGTGTGAGCGGGCGAATTTGTTTTTCATTTGCTGGCCGAAGGTGTAGTGCCATATTAACCAGTTGCGCATAAAAAGGCCTAATTCGTCAGCTATGATTTTTATGTTCGCGGCATACTCATCGCCTATTGCTATGTAAAACGAGCCGTGCGGCTTTAAGACTTTTTTGCAGACTGTCATCCAGTCTTTCGTCCAGGCGATGTAGTTTTTCTTTTTGACCTTATCGTGGTATTTATCGTATTTGTAGCCGATATTAAACGGCGGGTCGGCAAAGATAAGGTCGGCAAAAGGCTTGCGGATTTTGCTCAAAACTTCTATGCAGTCGCCGCATATTATCTTGTTGAGCAATTTAGACATAGCGATATATTATAGATTGTCGCTGAGTTTGCAAGTGGATTCAGAAGCCTCGTGAGATAAAGTCCCACCCTACTGCTAAATCATTCAGAAAAGATTGCCGGACAGGCCAATTTGAGCCAGCTGCGAATCTCGCCAGCTGCGGCTCTTGCTTCGGCTGCGTCTTCAGCGGAGGGCATATCATAATCATCCGGGTATCGTATCTCTACGGCGTATGGAGTGAGCAAGGCCAGAGCATCTCGCAATTTTTCAGCTTCCGGCTTGAAGGGAAGGATTTGTTCGAGAATCAAAAGAAGATTATGAGTGATGGGATAAGACAGCTGGTTGGCCACCAGATATGCTTTCAGTATTTTTTCCGCAGCCTGTTGGCAGTGAAAACATACTGTATCAAAGGGGACCTTTTTAGATTTGAGGTTGTTATCTGCATTTAGCAGGTCATTATCAGCCTTAGCTAACCATTGTTTTGCAATCTTAATTTCTTCGCGCATAGACTGTTTTGCCTTCTTGCAATACAGTGGAAACAAAAGATAAGGGACTCTTGCTGTTTTTTTTTATTTCCACTGGGGTGTAAACCAGGATATCCATTCCAAATGGGTATGGCTTAAAGAGTTTGTGCAATTGCCGGCTGCGTTTGAAGCGAGGCAAATCACTTTTGGCGATAACCAAAAAATCAACGTCGCTATTTTCATTGGCATCGCCTCTGGCGTATGAGCCGAACAGGATAACGGCCTCAGCATTGACTGCATCACCAATACGTTTCGCAACATTTTTTATATCAGCCAGATTAACCATGCTTGTAGAATAACAAAGACTGGCAAGTATTTCAACAGTATTTTCTCTATTGGTTTCTAAAGCAGTAGCTTGGCAGCTGCTTTTGCCATACCTGAATTGCTATGTCCGACACCTTTAACTTCTTTGAACTGCCACTTAAAAGGAGCTTTAACTTTGGTAGATTCACGCTTTGCCGTATTAAAAAAATTAGTTCCTCTTTCAAACCTATGTTTACCTTGCGCCATAGCTTCTTTCGTTTTTCTAAGATGCTTATGATTTTCATCGGTATCTTTTTCACCCAGCAGAACAACTAATTTTTGGCTAAAACTTTTTTTCAACCCTTTTCGAGAAATCCTTGTTTTTCTGAGCCCATAAGGAAATTCGTGTTTAGTCATTGGCATTGTGTACCAGCCGGCGTTAGCGCAAATAGCGGTTTTGACATGAGAATCTGGGACAAAAAGCACCAAGCGGTGAACGAACTGCGCGCCAGCTGAATGGCCATAAATACTGTAAGTTTTAGTTCTAATCTGGCCAATTTTCTTCACATAGGAAAAGATATGTTCAATAGCTGTATAGGTCCATTTTGAGCGCTCTATTGGCCTTCCCTTGGATGAAAACATATTCCCGAGGTTATATGATCGGCTTTTAGGATAGTGTTTTTCTGAGAATTCCGGCACCAGCAGAAGAAACTGGCCTTTTTTAGCGTGCTCAATCCATGTATCACGGTACTGTTGGCCGTTTCGTTTAACACCATGCATCACGAATACTACTGGTGTATTTGGTTCTAATGCTTGAGGCCTGTAGTACCACACCGTAACAGATTTGTCCTTGTTGCCTTGTGAGTCTTTAAAAACAAAGTGACCGGAGCCCGCATTAAGCTGATCTGATGCATGAACAATTGGTGGTACAGTCATAAACAGTACCAGCACAACAAGAAGACACATTAATTTTGTTGAATTTTCTGCGTTCATTAACGAAATCTGCGCCTAAAAAATCTGTTCCGCATCACACAATACCCAATGCGAAACGCGAGATACGAAACTCATGGCTTGATTACTTTCTGTTCCTTGAACACCTTGCCGGTCAGGTAGTCGGTGAAGGTTACCTTTACCGTCAATGGCTCTTCAAACTCATCGATTTTGTCGGCTACATCGAACGTCAATCTGTAACTGGTGCTTAAAAATCCTGCAAGCCAGAGTTTTTTCAGCTCATCCGGCTCTACGTGCCACTGCCCGAGCAGTGCCTGGCCCTGCTCTTTGTTCAAGTCCCAGAGCTGGACATCGACAGCCCCGGCCGCCTTTATTACGTCACCATCGCGGTCAATCGGCTGTATGTAGACAATCAGGTTTTCCTTCCTGCCGTCTTTGTCTTTGTCGTAAAGGTTAGTGTATCCGGTAATCTTGATTCTCTGGAGACGGTTGATATATTCGAGCTTGGCCTCGGGCGGTAAGCCGGAGAGAAACAGTATATGTTCTCCTAATTGTTCGTTTTCGGATTTGGACTGCTCGAATTGGCGCGTTAGTTGTGTTTTTTTCTGTTTCAGCGTGTTGAGCTCTTTTGCCAGGGATGCTCTGCTGCCGGCATTATCACAGCCTGCGGCAATGACGAGCAGGCATCCGGCCAAGATAGCGTATAGCGTATAGCGTATAGCGTTTACCCCGTTAGAAATCTTTCCTTCTGTAACATACCCCCCGCTTGTAGAATTTCTAACGGGGTTTAGTTTTGTCTTTTTACTTTTCACTTTTTGCATTTCTAACGGGGCCTGATTTTTTTCTCTTCGTTTAATACATTGCCGGTCAGGTAGTCGGTGAAGGTTACATTCAGTGTCAATGGCTCTTCAAAGTCATCGATTTTGTCGGCCACATCGAAGGTCAATTTGTAATTAGCGGCTATAAATCCTGCAAACCAGAGTTCTTTTAGCCGGTTTGGCTCTACGCGCCACTGCGCGACCGGTTCCTGGTTTTCCTGCGGCGAATTCGGGTCCCGGAGCCGGACATCGACAGCCCCGACCGCCTTTATTATGTCGCCATCTTCATCGAGCGGTTGTATGTAGATAATCAGCTTTTCCTTTTTACCGTCTTTGTCTTTGTCGTAGAAGTCGGTATATTTGGTAATTTTTATTTTTTGGAGACGATAGAGATTTTCGGGCTTGACCTCGGTTGGCAAGCCGGAAAGAACTCGTATCTGTTTTTTTAAGTCTTTGTTTTCAAGTCTGGACTGCTCGACCCGGCGTGCTAAATCTCTTTTTTCGCGTCTCAACGTCTGAATTTGGTCGGCCAGAGGAATTTTGCTATTGGTACTTTCGCAGCCTGCGGCAAAGTGCATCAGAGCACAAGAGCATAAGAGCACTGGCACGACCACAGAACACCGAGCTGTGAAGTTGGAATTTCGATATTCGATATTCATTACTTTTCTTCCTTGGCCCTGACGATTTCGGGCGCTTTTTGCAATATTCTGTCTGCCAGTCCGTAATTGATTGCTTCCTCTGCGTTCAGCCAGAGATTTCGGTCGCAATCCTTTTCGACTTTCTCGGGTTTTTGTCCTGTATGTTTGGCCAATATATCGTAAAGCCGGGCGCGCAGCCGCAGTATTTCCTTTGCTTCGATATCGAGGTCGGTAGCGGGGCCCTCCAATATGCCTGTGATTAGGGGCTGGTGTAGAAGGATTCTGTTGTTTGTCAGTAGAAACCGTTTGCCGGTCTTTCCGCCGGCCAATAACAGCGCTGCCATACTTGCTGCCTGTCCGATGCAATACGTTGCAACGTCGCAGCGCAAAAACTGCATCGTATCATATACCGCAAGGCCCGCTGTGATTGAGCCGCCGGGTGAATTGATGTAAAAATGAATATCGGTCTTGGTGTCTTCATTACTCAAAAACAGCATCTGGGCGATAATTAAATTTGCGGCTGTGTCATCAAGCGGGCCGCCGAGAAAAACTATTCTGTCCTTCAGCAGTCTTGAAAAAATATCGTATGCACGTTCGGTTCGGCCACTTTTCTCAATTACTATCGGTACTAAGTTCTGATTGACGCTCATTTCTATTATTCCTCGCAGAGTTAGCATATAGTGAGTAAATCCGAATATCGAAATTCAAAATTCAAAATTCATCCTTCGTATTTCAGATTTTACATTTGCTATTTTTCCTTTTTATTTTTCCCTTTCTTTTTTTCCTTGTCTTCTTTGTGCAGCACCTCGTCGATGAGGCCGTATTGATGCGCCTCCTCAGCAGTCATATATCTATCTCTTTCGGTCTCAGCGGCGATTTTATCAATCGGCTGGCCGGTGTGTTCTGCAATAATTTCGTTTATCATAGTTTTGGCTTTGAGGATTTCTTCTGCCTGTATTTTGATGTCGGCTGCCTGGCCTGTGACGCCGCCCCAGACCTGATGTAGCATAACTTTAGCGTGCGGAAGGGCGTAACGCCTTCCCTTTGTGCCCGCAGCAAGTATTATGGCGGCCCCGGACTGGGCCCTGCCGATACAATAGGTCGCAACCGGAGAGCCGACAAAGCGTATAGTATCGTAAATGGCCATCGTGTCGTCAACGCTGCCGCCCGGGGAATTGATGTAGAGGCTGATTTCACTGCCGCGCTTGAGATTGTCGAGATAGAGCATCTTCATAATGACTTCAGCGGCCCTTTGATATGATATTTCACCTATCAGAAAAACGATGCGGTTCTCAAGGAGCATATCATCGAGACTCATCTGTCGGTATCGCTGATACTGCCCGTATTGATTGTACGCCTCCAGGTTTTTTGCGGGATGTTCAATAGCCATTCATTATTTCCTTAATAAATTCGTATGTTCGAACATTTTTACTCGCTGCTTTTCTTCTTATCCGTTGTTTTGTGTTTTTTGGGTTGTTTTTTTTCAGGCCCGGCTGTTTTTTTGGCCGTTTTTTTCACCGATTTTCTGGCGGTTTTCCTGGTTTTTTTGGCTTTCTTTTCGGGCTCTTTCTCCGTTATCTTTGCCGATTCGAGCAATTTAGCGATACACTTATTCTCGCGCACCTGCAGCCTGAATTGAGCCAGCGAGCCGTCGCGCAGCATTTGCTCTCTCATCCTTTCGGGCCGTTGTCCTTGCTGAATGGCTAACTGGGCAATATGGCCGTTAATCTCTTCTTCGCTGACTTCAATCTCGAGCTTCTCGGCAGTTTTATCCATTATAAAGAATGTTTTGAGCTGTTCTTCGGCCTGCTGCTCGCTGCCTGCCTGCAGCTGCTCCATCTGCTCTTCGATCTGCTTATGGCTCAATCCTCTCTGCATTAGACTGATTTGCTGTCTTCGCAGCAGCATTTCCGCCTGGTCTGCAACAACATCTACGGGCAAATCAAAATCGGTATTGTCGAGCAGATACCGGTAAATCTGCTCGGTCATCTCTGTTCGCCCTTGTGTCTCCAATCGGCCCTGGAGCATATCGCGAAATTTTTCCCGAAGCTCGGTTTCATCTTCGACGCCGAACCTTTTGAGGAAATTTTCGTCTAACGCAGCGGGTTTGAGCCATTTTATATCCTTGACGGTAATTCGGATATCTACCTTTTTGCCGCGATACGTTTCCCTGAAATACGTTTTTGGTACATCGACGGTTGTTTGCCTGGCGTCTCCGGCCTTGGCGCCTACCAGAAGCTCGTCAAGCTTTTCAACCGGGACCGCCCCTACAAAGCCATTCTGCCTTACATATATCTCGATATTGTCGAGCCTCTCTTGCTCTTCGTCGTCGGCGGCCTTTAGGACCGCATCGGCTATTATCTGGTCGTCTGGCTCAACAACTCCATCCTGGCGTGGTGTCCACACACCCGACCACCTTCGTAATTGCTCAATCTCTCTGTCGATTTGTGCGTCGGTAACTTCCAGTTTTCTCTTTTCTACCGGTATACCATCGAGCTCCGGCAAATCAAAGTCGGGACGAACCTCCACCTCAAAATCGAACTTGAGCGTCCCCGTATCCGGCAGCTCTATATTTTCAAAATCAATGTCCGGCTCACGAAGGGTATTCAGCTCGTTATCCTTGATGGCCGAGTCGCTCGCATCGGCCAACAATTTCAGCTTGACCTTCTCTGTTATCTCTTTGCCGAACCGCTTTTCCAGGAGCCGGCGGGGTGCTCGGCCCTTTCTGAAGCCCGGCACCATCGCATCTTTGCTCAAAGTTTTATATTGTTCGTCTGTGGTGTTTTTTATCGACTCTTCCGGTATCTCTACAATCACCTTTTTCTTGCAGGGGCCTGCTTCTTCGATTGTTACCGTGTTTTTCAATGCTGTAGATTCTTGCTCTTCTTCTTTAGCCATTGCTGTTGATTCCTGTTCTTCTTCAGCCATTTCCGTGCTCCTGAACGATTCTGTTGTCCTGGCTCTGAAATATTAAACAAAAAAGGCGTCAGCCCGCCGTTTTGCTTCGCAAAAGCGAAGCAGCGGGCTTTAGCCGAATTTTAGATTTTTTAAGCATATCGGCGACCAACGCCAAACTACTGTGCTTAGCCGGTAACTCGCCGATACTATATCCTCTATAATCCTTTATAGTATTTCCACAAAGCGGGCGATGAGATTTGAACTCACGACATTCACGTTGGCAACGTGACGCTCTACCACTGAGCTACGCCCGCGGATTCGTATTGCGTTCTGCGTATTGCGTATATCGAGTTCGGCGTTTCTTACAATTGCAATTATAGGAGCTGTTAAGGTCGTTGCAAGTGGTTTTTTTGCAGAAATACGAATTCTTTTTTGCCAC
>JAUVYQ010000366.1 GCA_030603035.1 Phycisphaerae bacterium
TGCGGTAAGCCTTCTTGGTGTTCTCACTTGCCGGATTCAGGGTGCCCCTGCGATTAAGGCGGTCAAGGAAGCCATCAATGTTGAGCATCACTAGAGGGTGCCTTCCTCGATGGGGATGGTTCGGGCGTAGAGAAGTGTCTCGCCGATCACCTTTGTGTTGTAGGCCTTGAGGAGCTCGATTATCCGCTTCCCGACACATTCATCAGCACTATCCTTAAACTCAATGTCGAGCTGGACATTCTCCTCGATGTCGAAGTCGTTTTCCGGCCGCCTCCATTTACCCCGAACCTTCCATTCCGTCTTGCCCAGAAGGAAGTCGAAGTGATGGGCTTTCGGCCGGGGGATTATGATAGTGAGCAGCTCCCGATCCGCGGCGTCGCAGGCACTCTGGAACTTGCCGTCGAAGAGCAGGATGTTTAGCTCATCTTGTATGACTTCAACTGGCATCTTCAAGGGGTCTGAACCGATTTTATGTGGGCAAATTGCCATAATCTAATGGTAGCAAAGTCACCCAATGCAATCAAGTAGCCCGAGAGAAAAGGCCGAGCAGCCGGCACTGTTTGACTTCTAGTATATTACTAGCGGTATATTACTAAGGGGTCGGGGGTTCAAATCCCCGGCCCATTTTTTGTACTATTAACTGCAAAAAATGGGGGAATTTGGCGTTTATACTCCTTAAACCCCTGGCCCGAGCTGGCGCCCAGGATGCGCCATCGAAATATCGTTGGTGATCAACGGGTTACCCGTTGAAAAACAATGGCGGTTTCGAGCTCTCCGAGGTATTGCCGCGGCGCCACTTCCCCTGGGGGCCGGGTCCTCGGGGCGAGATACATAGATACATAGATACATAAGACGGCCGGCAGCCGGCGGGGATCTCCTTAATTGTTGGCGATCATCAACAATTTCTTACCCGAGCTGGCAGATCCCCGCAGATCCCACTAATATTTTTGCATCCTTTTACCAACCACCCGGAGAAAATGCCCTGGTGGCCACCGGCAGCCAGCTCTCAGTGAATATAAACCATTGGCCACCCCGAAAAAACGCCTTATTTTTGATTCTGTGCGGTCTAGGCTCAAAAAATAGGGGTAGAACGGCTCCCCCGCGGGCTCTCAGGCGTGGATCTCTTTTTTTTACCTTTTTCAGCCCCAGCCTTGCCCAGTTAGAAAAACGGCGAAATTAAGACTTGTTGAGGTTAGACACCCCCAACATTGTGC
>JAUVYQ010000145.1 GCA_030603035.1 Phycisphaerae bacterium
ACGGTTGCCAGGTCCGTGTAGAGGTATCCGGGATATCCTCGCCGGCCCGGCACCTCTTTTCTCGCTGCGCTGATTTCCCGAAGCGCCTCGCAGTAGTTGGTCATATCATTTAAGATTACCAGAACGTGCATATCCAGGTCGTACGCGAGGTACTCGGCGGCGGTGAGTGCGAATCTCGGTGTCGCAATTCGTTCGATGGCGGGGTCGTTTGCGAGATTGACAAACATAACCGCGCGCTCAATAGCGCCGGTTTCGTGCAGGTCATCGATAAAGAATTGCGCCGCCTCAAAGGTGATTCCCATTGCTGCAAATACGACTGCAAATTCTTCGCCCTTACCCAGAACTGCTGCCTGGCGGGCAAGCTGCGCGGTTATGGCGTCGTGTGGCAGGCCTGCACCTGAAAATATCGGCAGCTTCTGGCCTCGCACGAGCGGATTCAAGCCGTCGATTGTCGATATGCCCGTCTGGATAAATTCGTTCGGATAATTACGGGCGTAGGGATTGATTGGGCTGCCGTTAATGTCCCGCCGCTGCTGCGGAATTATAGGGGGGCCATCGTCTTTTGGAAGTCCGAGGCCGCTAAAGACCCTGCCCAAGATGTCCGGCGAGACGGCCAACTCGAGAGGCCTGGCTAAAAACCGAATTGTGCTCTTATCGACATCGATGCCGCGAGTTCCCTCGAAGACCTGGACGAGCACTTTATCGTTTTCGACCTGGAGGATTTGGCCGTGACGTATCGAGCCGTCGCTGAGCTCAATATCGACAATATGGCCGTATTTGGCTTCATCGACCATCTCGACCAGCATCAACGGGCCGGAAATATTCGCAACTGTTTGGTATTCTTTCAGCATCTAAAACTCCGTTCCGTGTCTCGGATTTTATAATACGTTTTCGCTATTATTGAAATTTCAAAAACAAATGAAACTAACAATTACTCCAAACACTCGAATAAGGCATTTTTCAACACCCCCAAACAAGTTTGAGGGTGCCACCCAAGTTTCATTAGTAATTCAAAGGTCATTAAGCCGCCACTGAAGACCGTAGTTGTTTCATCTGCTCGTCGATTGTTTGCCGAATTGCGGCGATTTTGGTTATCTCGCTTTGCGGGATATATTTTGCCCTTGCGATTTCTTCGCGCACAGCCAATTTGAATATTTGGGCGGTTTCAACTTCGGCCTCAATGGCCGCAAGAGCCTGCCTGTGGAAGTGCAGGACGGTCTTTAACATTTCGTACTGCTTGGCCATCGATGTGTGGGTATCGACCTCGTGGTAAGCATTCTGGTGCAGGAAGTCTTCGCGAATCGACCTGGCCGTCTCAAGCGCCAACCTGTCTGCCGGCGATAAGGCCTCAGTTCCCACCAGCCGAACAATCTCAAGAAGCTCCGCTTCCTGCTCTAACAGTCCCATTGCCTTGACGGTCAATTCCTCCATTTCCCTGCCCTGGTCTTTATCTTCGAAGGCGTGTTTCAAGGATTCCTTATAGAAGGAATAGGATGTGAGCCAATCAATGGCGGGAAAGTGCCTCTGGTAAGCAAGCCTTCCCACGAGTGACCAGAACACCTTGACGACGTGCAGTGTTGCCTGGACAACCGAATCCGACAAATCACCGCCCGGCGGGCTTACCGCACCTATAATCGATAAAGCTCCCTCACGCTGCGGGCTGCCGATACACTGCACTCGGCCTGCCCTTTCATAGAACGCAGCAATCCGGGCGGCCAAGTATGCAGGATAACCCTCCTCGGCGGGCATCTCCTCGAGACGAGTCGATATCTCCCGCATCGCTTCAGCCCATCGGCTGGTGCTGTCGGCCATCAAGGCCACGGTGAAACCCATATCCCGGAAATACTCGGCTATGGTAATACCGGTATAGACCGAGGCATCTCTGGCGGCTACGGGCATATTCGAGGTGTTTGCAATCAGTACCGAGCGCTTCATCAGCGGCTCGCCGGAATGCGGGTCTTTCAATTCCGGGAACTCGGTTAAAACGTCCGTCATTTCATTGCCTCGTTCGCCACAGCCGACATAAACAACAATGTCGGCATCAATCCATTTGGCTAACTGATGCTGAATGACCGTTTTACCGGAGCCAAACGGTCCCGGCACACAAGCCGTCCCGCCCTTGGTGATTGGGAAGAATGTGTCGATAACCCGCTGACCGGTAACGAGGATTTTGTTTGGTACAAGGCGACCCTTTACCTGCCTGGCGTTACGAACAGGGCATTTCTGCATCAGTTTTATTTCACTTTTCCGGCCGTCTTCAGCAGCCACAATCGCCACTGTTTCATCAACGGTGTAGTCACCTTCTCGTATTTTCTCTATCTTTCCTTTTACACCGGCCGGGACCATAATCCTGTGATTAACGAGTGAGCTTTCCCGGACTTCGCCTATTATGTCGCCCGGGCCAACCTCTGCTCCGCTTTCAACGGTGGGTTTGAAGTGCCATTTCTTTTCCCTATTCAGGCCCGGCATCGCACTGCCTCTGCTCATAAATTCGCCTTCGGCCTCTGCCAGCAATGGCAAGGGCCTCTGGATGCCGTCGTAAATACTTTCAATCAGTCCCGGCCCTAATTCGACCGACAGCGGCGCTTCTGTATCAACCACAGGTTCGCCTGGGCCCAGACCTGTGGTCTCTTCATAGACCTGAATCGAGGCCAAATCGCCGTGCAATTCCACGATTTCGCCTATGATGTTCAATTTGCCGACGCGAACAACGTCATACATTCGCGCACCGGTCATACCTTCAGCTACAACAACAGGCCCTGCAACTTTGACTATCCTGCCGGTTTTTGTCTCATCCATGGTCAAAACCTTATCAAAGTAAAAGCTAAAAATCAAATATCAAAAATCAAATATCAAAATTACAAATCAAAATTCAAAAACATTGAGGTATTTTGCATTGTTATATGTCATTTTGATTCTTTTTTGCTTTTCCGTTCCGTATCCTAATTATTTTGCAAAATATTTATACCCGTAGCCATTTTAAGCACTTTTCCGAGGGCCTGCGTTGCAAAGCCCTCGGATTCGGTAGTAAACGGCACAACCACAATACAAGGGGTCGGCGTATTCTGATACGCTGAAAAAACTTCGTCAACCGCCGGAGCTATATTTTCGGCAACCACGACAAGCGCATATTTTCCAGCGATTATTTTCTCGGCACTTTCGGTAATATCCCCGGCTGTCCGGCCTACCGGATACGTATCTACTCCGAGTGCCGAAAACGGCATTACAAAATCAGTATCACCTAAAACTGCGATTTTACCTTCCATTTTTCGTACCTCAGTGAGCTAAAGTGTGAAGTGCCTAAAGTGCCTAAAGTTATTCACCGCCAGCGGACTATATCTTACTAACTTTAGCTCACTTTAGTTCATTTTAGTTCACTTTAGTCACGCTTCACAAAATACGCTATTCAGTAGCTCCGTGCTTGCGCAAGAGTTCAACGATTTCTTTATGGCCATTTTTTTTCGCCAGCGACAAAGCGTTCTGGCTCCGATTGTTCTGGGCGTTAACGTCGGCGTCGATTGAAATCAGTGATGGGGCTTGAGCGTCTTTACCGCCGGCTGCAGCCGGTTTTGCTGAATTGTTTGGTTCTCGGGGCTTAGTGAGTTCAGCGTTTGCAGGTTTGGCATTGGGGTCGAAAGAATATAAACTTTTGAAATATCGGCCAAAGGAAAAGCCTCCAGAGAAGTAAATCTTTCCATTATGTTTAGCCAAGCCGGCAGCTCTGGCGGCATAAGGGGCGTCCGGACCAACCGTCCAGGTATTATCGGCTATATCATATATTTCCATCCTGGGAGTATGGTTGTTGATAGATTCGGTTGCCCCGGATATGACGTAGAGGCGGCCGTTTAGCTCTTCAACCTCCTTATAGCAACGTGCCGTCGGTATATCTGCTCTGCGAGTCCAAATATTATTAGCTGGTTCATATTGGTCGACTCTGTTTCTTGGGAACAGGCGCGCTCCGTAACCTTTCATAGTATCAGTGCCACTTACGAGGTAAACTCTGCCGTTATATGCACAGCCGAAGTCGCCAAGACATCTGGGTTCCGGCATTTTGCTTTTGATTTGCCAGGTATCGGTAACGGGGTCGTAAACTTCCACGGTGGCTGTGATTTCGCTGCCCGGATTAGTTATGCCGCCGAAGATGTAAATCTTCCCATCGACGACTGCTGAGGCCATATCTTCCCTTGCTGTGGGCATATTTGCCTTTCGTGTCCAGGTGTCGGCGGCAGGGTCGTATTCAAAAGTCGTGTCGTATTTCAAAGGAATAGTGCTATCGTAACCGCCGATTAGATATAGCCTGTCATTAACTGCTCTCAGGATGGGGCTCTGCATTGCTATTGGTGCCGGTGCTTTGGTTGTCCAGGTGTTGTTAGTTATGTTGTATGCGTAAACAGTGCGCTTATGGGTGCGGGGGGCACTTTGGCCACAGACGACGTACAAGATTCCATTTAGTGCTTCAAAACCATGCTGCTCCCTTGGTTGCGGCATATCTGCCAATCGTGTCCATAGGCCGGGACGACTTGTTGTCGTACTTTTGGCAGACAATACAGAACGGCTGTATTTGTCCTTTGCTCTGTCGTCAGCACCATTTGATATGTACAATCTGACCTGGTCGTCGATATCACCGTCGGCCGCAGCATCGTGGAGTGACTTAGTTGGTTTCTTCTCACATCCGACGACGATAAACATTAACGCCAAAACCACACAGAATAGTTTTATCAGTTTCATTATTAGATTCCCGTCCGCTCCCTTATGGTCGCGGCTCTGTTGGCTGCGTTTCATCTTCATTAGCCCAGACGGTCCAAAATAAGCTGCGTAGCGAGATTATTCTTTTTGGCTGTCAATATTAATCTGATGGTGCGGATTTCGTTTTCCTTCATTAACAAATAGGCGATAATCGGCTGCGGGCCGGCGGTAATCTGAATCGTTGACTTTAGAAATCCGGTCAGGAACTCGGCGCACTGCTGCTCGGCCCTTAAAAAGGATTTGTCCGACATTAAATAGTTGGCGCCTGTTTCAACAACTCTGTGGTAGGGCGTTACAAAAAATAACGGCCCAAGCGTTTCATAGCCGATATCAAGTCTGTGCTCGAATCGTTCCAGCTCAATAAATCCGCCTTTCAAAAGAACATTTGTCTCTTCTGATTCGGTGAATTTGAGGCGAAGCATCGTGCGAATGTTCGTTAAATCAATCTGGATTCTGAAAAGTCCGAGCAGAAAGACGCTCTTTAACTCTCGTGCTTTTTTCAGATTATATTCGGCCTGGAGCCGATCGATTGCGTAATCAATCCGGCGTATATCTTTGTTTTGATAGTAGGCCAGAACCGCCTGCTCTACCGCCTCGGCCATATAATCAGGAAACAGGGCGTAATTTTCCTCCTCAAAGACTTGCTCAAACTGCTCGGGCGGGAAATTGCCATCATTGCTGTAATCGGTCCCTAATGGTTTCTCCGTCAATGTTCGCCTGACTGCCAGCCGCAGATTTGCAAAATCATCGCGCGATTTGAACAGTTCTACAATCGGCTTGTCAATCATTAGCTCGGCAAATAGTTCCCGCACCGCTGACCTTCGGAGCTGCAAAATATTTTCCATTTCCGCGAAGGTTCTGCTTGTCTGCGGCAGGGCATATTCGGTGGCCGATAACAGGTCAGCGGCCTGGGCGAAATTTTCCGCGTTGGCCATATCGAGGAGAGTTGCCGGGCTTAGCATCTGCATCTCGAGCGCCCGTACCTGAGCAGTCTCGAACGTATATCGCCAGTCGTCGCCGCCGATGGGCGGATAGGTGTAAAAGTCGAGAACAGTTTGTTCGGCAAGCTCAGCCATTTGTTCTTTAATTCTCAAACAGTTCTTTCGCTAATTCGATTTCCAGCTCTTTGCGTGCCTGAGTTAGTAATACGTCAAATGAGACATTATTTTTTATCCTGCCTCGTCTTAAAATAAAGCCGCCTCCGAGATTTTGTTTTTCGTCGGCTAATCTTAGATTACCTTTGTATCCGGGACCCAGCTTGCGATTCAGATGCTTGATAAAATTTTGGTCGATTCGTTTTTCTTCATTGTCGATGATAACCTCTTCGTCGCCGGTTTCGACCGCTTCGAGCATCAGTTTGGTCATAAATTTGCAATATTCCTCGTCCGGCAAATTCCGGAGCTGTTGTCGCGCTTGCGCAAAGACTTCATCGAGTATTTTTCTTTTCTCGCCTAAAAAC
>JAUVYQ010000108.1 GCA_030603035.1 Phycisphaerae bacterium
ACCAGGGCCGGGCCGCTCGCTGAATGGTGCGGCATCCGCACAGGACGAGTAGCCAACAACGCCTTGTTTTTACCCAACAGCCCTACCGAGGAGTACACACGAGTGGTCTCAAGCGACTCTTCCAGACTCAAAGGCGGCAGAATGGTCGCCAATCTTTGAGCCAGCATCGTCTTCCCTGCTCCGGGCGGACCTATCATCATTATATTGTGCCCGCCGGCGGCGGCAACCGTCAGCGCCCGCTTGACACTTTCCTGTCCCTTAACATCCGCAAAATCAACTTCATAATTTGACGCTACGTTAAAAAGCTCCTCCACATTAACGGTGGTTGTTTCCAGCGGTAACTGTCCGGAAAGAAAGCTGACCGCCTGAGCGAGCGAGCCGACACCATATACCTCAATATCCTGAACCACCGCACCCTCCTTGGCGTTTTCCAGAGGCACAATCATTCGGCTAAAACCGTTTGCAGCGGCGGTCATCGCTATATTCAATACGCCGTTGACCGGTCTTACCCTTCCGTCCAGGGCCAGCTCGCCGACAATTATAAAATCTTTAAGAACCAAACTGACCAAGGTGCCCTGGCCGATGAGCATCCCTAAAGCGATAGGCAAATCGAAGGCAGGACCTGCCTTTTTCACATCGGCGGGGGCCAGATTTACCAGCGACTGCGTTTTGGGATACTTGTAGCCGCAGTTAACAATTGCGCTTTTGACCCTCTCGGTGCTTTCCTTCACGGCGGCATCAGGCAGGCCTACGATGAGGGACTTTTCAAATCCCCCACGGGCAACGTCAACTTCAACCTCGCAGATTATCCCTTCAATCCCTTCAAGCGTAACACTGTGCAGTCTGGCCAACATATTCTCGAACCTCGATTCTCGATACTCGATTCTCGTCTCTCGCCCCTCGTCCCTCGTCCCTCTTACCAATTACCAATCACCAATTACCAAGTTAGCCGCCTTTGTACTTTTCCCAATAGTCGGGAAAGAATTCTTTGGCCTTGGCCTCGAGTTCCTGGTCACTGATAGCGGTCAGACGACCATGTTCATCATACTGGTCGATGACCCAGCGGGCCAGTTTGTGGATTTTAATCTTATTGATTCTCTCTTCACCCTTGAGGCCGAAAAACTCATTGACCCAGTGGGCCACACCATCGGCGCCGCTTTTGTCGGTGATAGCGACGCGAGGCGGTCGGCCAAGCAGTTTTTCAGTGTCGAAAATGTTATATATCTGCTCGTCCCGCCGGAGCCCATCGGCGTGAATTCCGGCCCGCGTAGTATTGAATGACCTGCCCGCGAACGGATAGTTCTCTGGAATCGGCAGACCAATGGAACGCATATAGTCGGCCAACTCAGTGACCGCCATTGTGTCAATTCCGCAGAGGTCGCCCTTTAGCGCGATGTACTCGAAAATCGCGCCTTCGAGAGGAGGATTTCCCGTCCGTTCGCCGAAGCCGAACAGCGTGGTGTTCACCACATCGCAGCCGTACAGCCAGGCCGTCCCGGCGTTAGTATGGACCTTGTGGAAGTCATTATGCCCGTGCCACTCCAGGCGACTGCTTGGCACGCCGCACTCGCGGTTTAGTTTGTAGATAAGTTTCGGGATGCTTCGCGGCAGTTCAGCACCGGGATAGCTAATTCCAAAACCCATAGTATCACACAAACGAATCTTGACGGAGAGCTCTTCCGGCACCTCACCGCTCATTTCCATCAGCCGGTCAACAAACGGAAAGACAAACCCGTCGATGTCCGCACGGGTCAAATCTTCGAGGTGGCACCGAGGACGAACACCGGCCTCGAAGGCTGCCTCCACAATCTCGCAATAGCTATCCATGCATTCGGCACGGCTGCGGAATTTCAGCTTATGGAATATGTGGTAGTCCGAGCAGCTTGTCAGTATGCCGCTTTCTTTTAGCCCGGCCTCCTTGACCAGACGAAAGTCTCCTTTTACCGCTCGAATCCAGCCGGTACACTCAGGATATTTATGACCCAGTGCCCGGCATCGGTCAAGCGTCTCACGGTCGTTTTTGGTATAAAGGAAAAACTCGGTCTGCCGTATCACACCGTTGGGGCCGCTAAGACGGGACATCAGGTCATAGATGTGAACCATCTGGTCAATAGTATAGGGTGGGCGGGCCTGCTGACCGTCGCGGAAAGTCGTGTCCGTAATCAAAATGTCCCTGTCTTTAACATCCCTGAAGTCAAACTCCACCGCTTTGCCGTCAATGTATTCAACCACCGGGCTTTCGAAACGAATCAGCGGAGGCAAACTGTACGGGTAGATACCCTCCAGCAGGTTCGGCTCATTTGCATCCACCAGAGGATGCTGTTTTTTCGCTTTGTCCATTGTAAGTCCTTTCGTCCCTTACGCATCGACGTCCTGTTCCTTGCAGACCTCCGCAATGAATTCGACCGCTTTGCCGACGGTTTCCACCGAAAGGGCGGCATCTTCCTCCATCTCAATGCCGAACTCTTCTTCAAACATAGCTACCAGTTCGATGGATTGTACACTTTCAGCTCCCAGGTCAACGGTGAAATTATGCTCCGGTTTGATTTGGTCCGGGTCAAGTTTCAAGACCCGGGCCGTTACCGCTTTAACACGTTCTTCTATTGTCGCCATTGATTCGTTTCCTGTCACAAAATGTCATTCTGAGCGCAGCGAAGAATCTCAGAATGACAAAATACCCTTTTCATACAGTTTCTTAACATTTTAACTTAACATTGCTCTTCGGCCCTTTTTAATGGCCTCATTTCTCACCGGTGCCGTCATCTTAAAGACGGCGTCCCACATACTCTGCTCGGCATCAGTCCACTGGCAGTTGCGCCGGCTCATTGCCATCTTGGCCGTTTCATACAATTTCCCTTTGCCAAATCCTTTCGTTACGACACCCTCAACGAACCACGCAAACGACGGTATAAACTTCGGCAGCGGCTTACCTGTGGCCATAATCAGGGCCATCGCTCCGACATAAGAGCCGGTATTCAACAGCGTCCCAATTGATGTCTTGGCGTGGTCTCCAATAAGAGAGCCGACCTTGGTCGAGCCGGTATCAATCGCCCGCCGCCCGTCTAACATTACCGAGACGGTGGAATAGTCGTTCTTCAGGTCGCTGTTGGTCGTAAGCGCCCCGACGTTGACCCACTCACCAATGTAGGCGTGTCCCAGAAAACTGCCGTGATACTTATTCGAATGTCCCTGGATAATCGACTCTTCCACTTCGCCACCAATCCGACAGAGCGGCCCGATTGAATTGCCCTTGCGGCACTTTGCGCCGAGCAGGACCGATTTTTTCCCAATGTAGCAAGGCCCTTCAATCCGGCTGAAAGGATGAATCTCCGCATCCTCGTCGATATAGACCGGGCCGCTCTCAACATCGATGACCACCATCGGATGCACCGTCACGCCTGGGGCAATATAGATATCCTTCTTGTTGCCCCGAATGGCATTCGGCTGTTCCACCATCCCCTCAATACCGTTTTGCCCCGCTGCTGCAAAGTCAGCCGTTATCTGCTCGGCATTGGCCAGGACCAGGTCCCAGATGTACTGCCACGTTGGCAGTTCCGACCTGACGTTGGGCAGCTTCGCCTTGGCCGCCGTTATGAACTCTGCAATCCTCGATTCTTGATACTCGATTCTCGATACTCGACTCTCGACCCTCGTCCCTCGTCCCTCATCTCTGTCTTGAGTCTTGCGTCCTGTGTCTTGCGTCTTGTGCAGCTTCGCCAGGTCGTCTTTGGCCACGCGGGCATACAGCACGTTGCCTTGCTCATCGGCGCCGACCTCACTGGGACCCTTGGCCGCCACGTCAAAGCTGTCCGCCTTGACCCGCGGGTCCACGATAAGCAGGTCATCACCATCCAGAACGGACGAATCGTTGACCGGGCGGCGAGCCTTTGCGCGATACGCATCCGCCATATAATCAGCCACGAAATAGGCCGCATCGCTCACACCGACTTTGGCGATGAGCTTTTCTCCTAACGAAGTGAAGCCGCATCGAAGCTCCCACAGCGGACGACTCAACGCCAGGGGGTAAAAGTTGCCTCTTACCTCCTCAGAGCTGTCAACCAGAATCAATCGCATAAACATCGTTCCTTTCCTGGAGTCCCGCACCTATTGAGCATAGGCTCACGCCTAATAGGTGCGTGACAATCTGCCGCTTGCAGAGAGAAATGAGATTCTACTAAAGGCCGCCAACCCTGTCAACTTGAAAAGCCGATTCCAGCATACCGGAATGCCGCCCAAATGTAGGCCAACCCCCCGTGATTGCCCAAAAACCACAGCCCCGCCTGCCGCGGCGTAGCTCTTGTCACGCCGTAGCTTTATGCGAAGGCGGATATGCGAAGCCGGGTCATTGCGAGGCCAACAACGTCGGCCACGGCAATCTCTATGAAATGAACTGGTCGATATCTAATACTGTCAGTTCCCCATCGCCATCTATATCGCCAGCCTCTAATGTTCCCGCACACAAATGGCAGTTGTAAATCGTCTTAAGATATTTCTTCTCTAACAATGGCGGAATCAGGTCATAGAACTCTTGTTCCCCCGGGTATTTCTCTTTTAACTCTGTTATCTCGCTTTTTTCATTCTCACTTGCTTGGCCTTTGCAATGATCGCAGCAAAACCAATTGCTTTTTCAATGCCGTCTTCTTGCTCACTCAATCGCATAAGCATTTCCCCTACGACTGATTTTTCGAAATCAGATTGGATACACATATTTGTAGCAACATCTATCGTCATTGTTCCTTCGGATTGCTGCATCCATTCTTTCTTGCGGACTTCGGCAGTCTCTCTTTGCCAAAGTTCTTTTTGCCGCCCTACTGCTTTGGTCTGATCCGTTGTAACTCGATCCTGTCTACTAATTCCTAACTCATTTTGAGCCGATATGCTCACATTTTTCACAGGAAGGTTCTCCTCTTTAACGACCTTTGGTATATGTCGCCTCTTGATTAACACACTCTGTCCAAATTCTAAATGGAACCATTGCCACACTGTTGAATCCCGACCTCCTTTTTTACCTACGATATCTCCAGGAGTTGCTTCTCCCAGTCCCTGAATGACCCATTTGTCTTTATATTTACCTACGACATCAAGCTGCGTCTGAGGAGGTTCCCAGTAAAGCATATCGGGATATGCCTGGCTTTCCACATTCTTGCCATTACTTATTGCGAAAAGCCTTTCAGCCTCATTAGTTAAATATTTCATATCTGCTACTTGTTCTGGTGGTTCTTCGCTGATTGTGGCTCCCATGATGGCACCGGCCATTGTTGCTATCGTGTCTGTGTCACTTCCCAGCAAATTAGCAGCTGTTACCAAACCATGATGCGGGTTATTTCGAAAAGCGTAGCTAATATATAAAGCTAAAACGGCAGTTTTCGTACCAGAACCGACCGAACTTTTTTCAAAACAGCCAATTTCTTTAACAAGATTCCTATACATTTCACTGTTAGATGAAGCGTTACAATTAACAAGAGCTTTTTCTGCAGAAGATATATCTTTCTTTAACTCATCCAAACATTTATTAATCGCATCATTTATCGATGTGTGAGTTTCTTTCTCCCAATTTGGCAGCCAGTAATACCCCAGTTCTTCATCTGACATAATTACATCAGGTAGGATTTTTAGTTCTTCTAAGATACCGAACCAAGCTGGCGGGTCTGGAATATTTAACCGCTTTAGTGTATGGAGCAAACTTAGTCCATGAAAAGCAGCTCCTACGATCGCACGGCTATGCCCATGAGTCACCACAGCATTTCTCACAATGTTTTTCAGGACCTCTGCATCTTTCTGGTTTGTTTGCGCAGCCCACACATGAGGTTGTATTCTCATCGCTGCACCATTGCCACCACCATCAGTGTATCGTGAATAATTTGACCGGAAGAAGTTAGAGTTCCATTGAATTTGTCTTTTCCTCAACGACTCAGCCGCGGTTTTAGTTCCACGCCCAGCACCTAATGAATACGAAAGCCAGACAGGTAGCTCTACTTTTGAAAAAGTTTCCACATCAAAGAATCCAACTCCACTGATTGACCTACATGTTGCTAACCGTAATTGAGTATCATCCGAGTAACTTCCTATCGGCAATTCAACGTTTATTCCGTATTGTCCCCCAATTCGTCTATTCCATTCAAATAACTTGTTTATATGCCTAATTCCTCTTGTCCGGCGTTCAAGACCCGACTTGCTACAAAACTCAGTAATAAATCCGAGCGCATCTCCATACGCAGACCAGAGCATAGAATTTCGAATAGCGTTTTTTGTGTGCATTCCCTTATTTACTCCTTTTCAGATTAAAATAAATCTGGCCTCACAACACATTCCACACATTGTTTTTCGAAGTAAATAGCCCATTGGCTCACGATAGCCGATGCATGTTCCTCTTCATTAACGTAAATTCGTTGCAGATAGTCAAGAGATAACTCGCCAGGATATAGTACCTCAGCTTGTATACTCGTAGGTTGATTAGCTGGCATTGAAGAATGTCTTCTTGCTACCGTTCTACTTGGATATTCTACTATTTGATTTTCAAACAATGCTTCAAGACCTGAGGCACCATACCCCCTCTTAACTACGTTGGTATATGCATTGTTTGTCGTACAAAATACAACTCTATTGTGGGTTATGATTTCTGGCCTGTAAGAGAGCATGCACCACCAAGCCACATCATTCTTATGCCACTTGTTTTTGGAAATATTGAAAAAATATTTGTTGACGCATGTTATTGAAAGACTAACGTAATTAAGCCATTCAATGTCTCTACTTCGGTTGGGACAATTTATTTGCAGGATATACTCCAGCCGGTGATTCTGAGGAAGGTCTTTGCTTGGTTTTACACAGTGCACATCAAGAATGCCCACAAAATTACTATTTGTTGTGAAATGTAGGATCTCATTAATTCCACGTTTTATGATAACATCTTCTATTGTCACAATGTCTGCTCCCGACAAGTTTTCTTATCAAGAAACTGAATAAGACTGGATGCCTCTCCGGGTTTATACCCTAAGATGACAGATTCCCTCGCCCGAGTAATCGCCATTGCTAAAGCCCTTCGCAAACTTTCAAGCGTGGCGTCCCCTTCCTCATCACCATGCGGAGTAGTCTTATCATTGAGCCCTAAAAGAAACACATGATCAAACTCTAAGCCTTTCCCTGAGTGCATCGTAGAAAGGGCAATATTCTCCGGCCCCTTAGGCCATTCATCTTCTCTTGTTATTTCAACAAACTCCAAAGAAGCTTTGCCAAGTTCTCGTTTAAGATATTCAAACCATCCCTTTGGATGCATAAATCCAACTGATTTGCTGGACAGATCAACATATGATTTGATGTAATCGATAGCATAAGCAGCTTGCTCAGAATATCGCCCTTTTAGTATTACGGGCATCGGCCCTTCCTTTTTACATGAATCCAAGTCTGGTATACTGCCATCATCTCCGATATCCAACCCTTCAAAAAGAGGTTTGGCGAAACGACATATTTGTACTGTATTTCGATGATTTTCTTTCAAATGGTAGCTTCTCACGTTTGTTACTCCAACTTCATTCCAAACAAAACCTCTTGGGTATATTCTCTGAGCAGCGTCCATAACGAATATAACGTGCGAAGGATTTGCTGCGCACTTAATTATAGCTCTCATTTGGTTGGCGGAGAAATCTTGTGTCTCGTCAGCGATTATGATTTGATATTTTGGTAATTTATCCGCTTCTATGATTATTCCTGGCAGGTCGTTCCAGTCTACATATCCACTTTGTTTCTTGAAATCTGAATAAGGTTTGACAACTTGTTCTATGATTCTTCCCCTAAGCTCTTTGTCAATTCGGGGTGCTCTCCCTCTTCCGACCCTCTCACAGCTCACATATTCTTCTAACTCGCTAGGTAGAAAACGACCCATCAGATAATCAACCTCTTCGCACACAAAATCCCCAGACAATGGGAGATGTTTCGCTAACCGCTTGATCTTCTTTTCAGCCTCTCTATTTTTAAGAATTCGAACATCGGAGAGAATAGATAGCGCCCACTTCGCAAAAGTAAAAATTCCGAGATCCAAACCGTCTATCCCTTCTATCTCCGCTTTCGCCAAGTCCTCAATATAACCCCTCAGAGTCCGATTAAATGTGAGAACTAAAATATTGACGTCGCCCTCTAAATTCTGCCTCTTCTTCCGATCTAGCCAAAACTTCGACTGTTGCTTAAGCAATAACAATGCTGTAGTAGTCTTCCCGGAGCCAGCTGCCCCTCTTATTACCGTAACCCCAGGACGAGGATCGGTGATAAGCACAAGTTGCTCTCTCGTCGGGACAATTTTTGGAAGTGTTTTCATATTTTCAACCTGCCATAATTCCTCTCTTTTCTTGTTTTACAATTCTACCCCCAAAATCGCCGTTACGCAATACGATATACTCGATACGAAGCAAACCCCACAATTCCCGTCAATTCTAAAAATCCGCCTAATCCTGTTATCCTGTCTAAAAAACTTAAAAAAAACAGTGTCAATCAGTGTAATCCGTGGCAAATAATTTACTTCTGTCTTCTGTCTTCCGCCCTCTGTGGCTTACCAATTTTCAATCAAATCTGCATGTAGTTGTCGACAAAAATCGAAAATTCTAAAAAATTTTTATCTCCTTTTCTCACAACGAGTTACTCCTGTCAATCCTGTCAAAAACACCCCAATTTTCGACTCAAACGCGCATGTTCGCCCAATAGTAGAGAGACAGTACAATTTGAAATTTGAAATTTGAAATTCACGTCGCCAATGAACCATTTGACCATTTACAAGCATCGAGTATCCAGTATCCAGTATCGAGTA
>JAUVYQ010000183.1 GCA_030603035.1 Phycisphaerae bacterium
TTTGAATCTTTACACAATTCTACAGATTTTGAGCGTAACCTTGTTCGAGAAAGTGTCTATTTTACAAGTACTTATGGAAGCCGGCTACAAAACTGATGGTGCTGATTCTTGTAACCAGTTGATGTTATTCGACTTATAACCGGACAGTAGTGATAGACTTCTTTCTCTTAGATGCTACAATCTTGAAACGATTGACGTGGAAAACAGTATTGATTTCGGGCGCGGGGCAAGTAGACCTTTTGGTTCTCCCCCCCCCCGACTTGGGCCTTTAACCAGCAGCGTTTTGAAAGGTGGCAAAAATGGCAAAGAAAGACAAATTATTCAGGGGTCGATGGTCGAAAAAAGAGACAAACCTGCTTAAAAAACTCTACCCCAAGGGAAACCCAAAAAAGTTGGCCGACCGGCTCGGTCGGCCACTTACAGCCGTCAGACAAAGAGCATACAGCCTGGGACTTAAGATAGAGGGAGGCCGATATTGGTCAGACGAGCAAATCGAGCTGCTCAGGAAGCTGTACGAAACTGAAAACACACAAAAATTAGCTGACCGACTTGGCTGGCCTCTACTGGCCGTAAGACAAAAAGCAAGCAAAATGGGAATCAAAAAAAGAGATGCAAATCGCCTCTGGTCAAAAGACGAGATGAACCTGTTTGCTAAACTCTACCCGAATGTAAGCACAAAGGAAATAGCCGACAAACTTGGCCGCTCTGCCAGAGCGCTGGAGCAGAGAGCGCACAAAATGGGGATTAGAAAACAGACAATTCCATATTGGTCAAAGCCAGAGGAGCGATTGCTCGCCAGGCTCTACCCCGGCACAAATACACGGGTGATAGCCGACAAGCTCGGACGTTCTCCGGCAACCATAGTACAGAAAGCATTCAGAATGGGCCTTAGGAAGAAAACGAAGCATTGGTCCAGGCTCTCGCGCGAAACATAACCAATATTGTAACGAAGTGCAAATCCGGTGCCGACGAATTCAATATTCCTTACAGTCATCCTGAGCGTAAGCGAAGGATCTCAAATCCACAGGTCAGGCCAGGTAGAGCTTGTCCTTCGGCTTGATTTCGGGTATCTGGTTTATCTTTGCCTTGACGTCATCTTTTTCCAATGCAAAGCCGGGGGCGATTTCCAGAGTCGCATCGATTGAGCCGTCCGGCTTTCGGGGGACAGTTACGCCGGCTGATTCGAGCCAACCGGCAGCACGGGCAGCCATCATCTGCCTTGCGGTCTCGGCACTATCGACGCCGGTGGCATTCTTGACGGGTGAAAATTCTTCGCTGCGCAGGGTCTGCAAAATTATTGACTTTGAGGCCAATGGCAAGGCATCAAAAACAAAACTTTCCAGCTTTATGCCATCCGGCTCGGCAGATTCGACACGCTTTCCCTGCCGGTCGATGTGCGGAATTTTCTTGATAGCTCTGTGCAAAGGCAGGAAAAAGCCGCTGACGTTCAGTCTTTCAACGAAGCTCGTATTGATAATGTGGATGGCGATGCTGCCGAGTTCAAAAACTAACGAGCCGTCGGGGTTTCGTTTCTCAGCCAACTTATCAGGAAAATCGCTATATTCGATGACGGTTATTTTGCCATCAACCAGACAGAAGCTGCCAATTTTTTCCTTTGGCCCGGTTTTTATCAGGGCCTTTGAGGACATCTCGGCCTCATCGAGAGCGTGCAGGCCGATAAAGAGCGGGTCAAAAATATTTACCAGCGGATTATCAACCTGGAAATAGCTTATGAATTCTACGCCGCGTCTTTTCATATCTTCGAGGGCGCCGCTGCGGTAAAGCGCCTTCAGGCTTCCGCCGTGGCCGTCGGGCGAGCAGGCAATAGTGGCCTTGTCGGCCAGCAGGATTTTCCCGTCGAAACTAAAATTCGGCAGTGTGCCCTGCTGAAATATAAAGACGTCGCTCTCTCTCACGCCGTAATAATCATTCGAGCGGAAGATTTCTATGGTCTCGGCATAGTTCAAAGGACTGGCCATAATATACCAGGGGCAGACGGTCTGGTATTTTTCCGAGGCCGCCGCGATTGTTTCGGCAAAGATTCTAAACAGCGTTTTGTTTTTAACAGGGCTGATGGGGAAATTTCCCTTTGGGCCGTCGAATTCGAGTCGGGTGGCCTGTCCGCCGGCCACGACCAGGACGGCAACCTTGCTCCGGCGTATCAGCTCTCTGCCCAGCTCGACGGCTTTGTGGTACTTGCGCTTTTGCTCTGCGTCGGCTGGGTCGTAGCCGTAGGACCGAGCAGGGGCAAAATCGGTACCTATTTCGACAGAAGCGGATTTTTTGACGAAGTCGGCCACCCAATCGTCTATCATCGGGAAATCCAACTGCCGGATTTGTGCCAGCAGATTCTGCCTCTGGGCTGCATTTAATTGCTCCCAAAACGCCAGAAGGTGGTCCTGATTGTGCTTTTTCAGCAGCTTTTTTATGTTTTCAAAATCTTTTTGGGCAATCATATCTGCGATTCCAGGCCAAAAACAAAGATATTAAGCGAATTGTAGAAATTTTCAATAATTTTGGCAAATTTGCCGATATTTTATTTGACAGGCAAGGTGCCCCTGTGGTAATATTTAATACAGAGACAGGTAGGTTTGAAAAGCCGTTTATTATAATTTGAATCGCCATCATATTTAGTTTGTTGTTATATCATATCCTGAACCCGCCTGCCAAAGAAGTTTTTTCTGTGTAGCTTATATAATTGAGTTGACAACCTTGAACATAAGTTATAGAAATAGAATTGATTGTATGAACCTTACCGGCAAAATTCAGTTTTACAAATTTGAATTCGACCGTTTTCAGGCGGAAATAATAAATGAAGGAGATTCGCAAAAAAGCAGTTTTTTTACGTACCCCTGTGGCGACGGTTAGTTGCATTAATCTATTAAAAACATAACTAAAGTGGGCCTGAGAATAGTCGGGTGTGCGAATCTCGAAAAAAGTAAAGGAGACAAAAAATGAGAAAGAAAAGGAAAGGTTTTACTTTGGTTGAGCTGTTGGTCGTGATTGCGATCATAGCGCTGTTGATGGGCATCTTGATGCCTGCTCTGGCAAGGGTCAGGGCGATTGCCTATCGAGTGGTCTGCGGGACGAACCTGTCCGGTCTCGGCAAGGCAATGCTGATTTATGCCAACGATTACGAGGAGGAATTTCCGCAGGCAGGTTATCCAAAGTCCAGCTGGATCGCCAGTCTGGGGGCTAACTGGAGTAACCCAAATCGATTGGTAGCTTTCGGCGGCAACCCCGGCAAGGTAACCGTTGCGTCCAGCCTCTATCTTCTGGTAAAGTATAGCGATGTGGGAGTAAAGCAGTTTCTCTGCAAGGGTACCGCCGACACCAAAGAGTTTAAACTTATTGATTATGGTATTACTGACCGAGAGCTTATTGATGTCTGGGATTTCGGCCCGACCCCAGTAGACCATTGCAGCTACTCCTATCATGCGGCTTACAACAGCCGCTATGCTCTGAACGTCGGGTCAAGCCCACCCGGTGTGGCAGTGGCAGCCGACCGGAATCCATGGTTAGACCCTGCCGCAGACGCGACATACAGGAACACGTTCCTATGGAACGGCACCGCTGAGCAGCAGAAAGCTGGAAACGCCATTGCTCACGGAAACGATGGACAAAATGTATTGTTTATGGACAGCCACGTGGCCTTTGAAAAAAGAGCTTTTTGCGGCGTTCAGGATGACAACATTTACACCTTTTCGCCAAGAACTGGGGTTATACAGCAAGGCACTCCACCTGCTGGTGGGGGCGATGTCTCGCTGCATAGAGAAGATTCCCTACTGGTGATTGATGGAGGAGTAGGAGGTGACGTTCCCAGATGATGATGATGGGGATAAACCACGAGGATGTTTCCCTGCTGATACCCTTGTGGGCGTGGATGGGAAGCTTGTGCAGATCTCAAAAGTTGTCCCAGGACAGAAGGTCGGCAAGCCTGTCAGCGCTGGGGTATAGTATGCTTGCAAGGAAGCGGTGTGCTTAAAGGAAATTGAAATGGTCCAAGAGCACGCCGTGGACGAGTTTGGACCGGGCGATTGTTACGATATAGCGCTTGAAACGGGAAATTCTATCACCGTTGTCTATTCACACTACTTGCTAACTGATGCCGGGCAATGGATAGATGTTCGAGATTTGACAAGCGAGTCAAAATTGATGTCACCAAAGGGATCAATTAGCATCACCAGTGTGGTAAAGAGAGCAATGCCTTATGTTGGTAAGGTCTATAACCTGAAGATTAAAGGTGGAGAGCGGTATTTCGTAGGTAAAGATGGTGTAGCCGCACGTGATTATTGAAGCAAGGCGTGAATAGGTGTTTTACGAGCGGCCTTGTGCGATTGAGCACAAGGCCGCCTTCTTATTGGTAATTGGTGATTAGTTAATCCACCATTTAACCATTTAACCAATTAA
>JAUVYQ010000027.1 GCA_030603035.1 Phycisphaerae bacterium
GACTTGGGTGGGTTTCGGGATTATTATGGTTAAATTGAGACGCAGATTTTTGTTTAAGGTCATCCGAATGAGTGCAAAACGGCTATATCTGGTAATATTGCTGTTGGTGATAGGGTGCCAACAGGCCGGCATTGGTGCAAACAAGCCGACCTTGCCTGCTAATGAAGCAATCGCAGAGACCGAGCTTGACAAGCAATTGAAAATTAACAGGGATGCCCTGCTAAAAGGCACAAGTGAACAGATGCGCATCGATGCGGCGGCTGTAATGCTGTTTAGTGAAAACCCGCTGGCCAGAAAAATTCTGCTTGCCGTACTAAAGCAGACTGAAAATAGCGCTGCCCGAGTGGCCGTCTGCAAGGCGTTGAGTCAAACCAGAGCAGCGCAGGAACGTATAAAGGAAAAGGGCGACTTTATCCAGCCGCTGCTTGAAATCCTGACCACCGAGGAGGATTTTGACAGGGCGAAATTGGCCGCTGAAGCAACCTTGATTTTCGAGTATGAACAAGTATCAAAGCCGCTTGAAGAGATAGTAACAGATGGCTCACTGCCAGCCAGATTGAATGCGATAAATGCATTGAACCGGCCTGATATTGGGGCGATAATCAAGCTTATGGAACTGCTTGATGACCCCGAAAGCCAGGTAGCTGCGGCTGCAGAGAAAGCCCTGACATCATCGGGCATACCCGTAAGCAAAGACCCTGAAGTTCGCAAACAGATTATCGATGGCATTAAACGTCAGGGAAAAGACGAATTCGTGAGGAGTTGGAAAATTCGTCAGCGCCAGGAGGAGCGGGTACGCGAGTTGGAAAAAGAATTGGGCCTGTGGCGAGAGCGGTATTTGACGGCGTTGGGTGAGATATACGATGGGATCAGTGATGATGCGGCCAAAGGCAAGTTTTTAGCTGAGCATTTGTCGGATTCAAAAGCGGTAGTGAGATTGTGGGCACTGGAGAAGGTTCAACAGAGCCGGCTGAGATCAGGGTGGAAATTGCCTGCTGAGCTCGGGCCGATTCTGGTCAATTTGATTTCAGACCAGGACAGAGACGTCCGACTAAAAACAGCAAAGCTGCTATCTTTGATGGGGGAGCTGAATTTAGCTGAAAAGCTGCTCCAGCAGCTCAACACCGAACAGGACGATGAGGTCAAAATGGAATTGTTCACTGCACTCGGCTATGCCTTTTTGCCCAATCCCGTGACCAAGATTCCCAACGAGATAAAAAAACAGACCCTGGAATGGGCGGTAAAGTATCTTTTTGAGCAAGAGCCGAAAAAGGCTCAAAGCGGTGCCGAAGTGATGAAGAAGCTGCTTGAGCAGGATGAACTGGCCTCCACAGAAGTTGACAGACATCTTGGCTTACTTGTGGGAAGATACGAAAAGATCGAGACGGACAGCGTCCTGAAAGGGGAATTACTCAGCGTAATGGCAGGATTATGCGCACAAGGCAGCGCCTGCAAGGATAAATCAGCCAGGCTTTTTAAGCCATTATTTGAAGAAGCACTGACCGACGAAACAGATTTGGTTCGGGAAGCAGCGGTAAATGGGCTTGTCTATATTGACAAGGCAAAGGCACTTAAAATATTGCGAGGTCTTGTTAAAGACAACAGTGAAATCGTCAGGAAGAAGATAATAGAGCTCGCCGGTGAAGTTGGCAACCAGGATGATTTGGTTTGGCTCAGGGAAAAGATAGGGTTGACCGCCGAAAGCGAGCCGGCCTGGCAGGCAATGCTCAAAATATTCAAACGTTCTGAAGCTGACGTCCTGGCCCAATGGGTAGCCAAATTCGACTCCCCAACGCCAAATACTAAAGGCAAGTTATCTGATGAGCAGAAGGTCTCTTTGTTTGAGATGGCAGAGCGAAAAGCCGCTGGTGAAAATAACGTAAAAATGCTCAAAAATATTAGAAGGAAATTGGCTGAGCTTTACAAGAAAAGCGGCGATTTTGAAAAGGCGGCAAGGTATTTAGGGATGACGCTTAAAGATGCCCAGACCGCAAAGGAAAAAGAGTCAATCTTGGCCGACCTGATGGATGCGTATTTGAGATGGCCAAATGTAAAGTCGGCGAAGGATTTGGTGGCTAATTGCTTACTGGAAAAGGACTTAGACCCCAACAGTGCCATCGTGGGCGTAATTGACAATTATCTAAGCAACCCGCCTGCTGGAGCTGACCCTGAGGTGGTGTTAAAGGCATTAAACCAGATAAATCCCCCCCCTGAAAGACCCAAATGGCTTGAGCAGGTGAAGCTCTGGGCTGGCCGTCTTGGCCGGGCCAAAGAGTCGGATAAGACAGAAAAAGGCAGTAATTAACCGGGATTTAGTTTGTAATTGGTGCGAGTGTTTGTATGCTCTTGGGGTGATACAAGGACGGTTTCGGCGTGATTTTTTGCAAGAAAGTAGAAAAAATATAAAAATTTTTGTTTTTTTTGGTTTTTTCTCATTTTTTTAGTTTTTTATGTTTGCACTTTTACTGTTTGTTCTATAGTATACCGGGTTTATATTAAAAAGCTGACGGGAGTTACGAGTTCCTACGCTCATTTATGGCTTTATTGAGGCAGGAAAAGAGGGTTCGGTTCATCTTTTGCGGCCTGGAAGCTGGGGAGAGTTGTTCTTTGTTATTCAACTCACCGCAGGGTTGCGAACGGTGAATTTAGTATTGCTGCTGTAGCTCAGTGGTAGAGCGCGTCCTTGGTAAGGACGAGGTCATGGGTTCAAGCCCCATCAGCAGCTAAATGTAAGCAGGTCAAGCTCAGATAGCTTGCACCGTACCGAAAGAGCTTTGGCTCACGCCATTTGGGTGCGGAATGTCAGTAGTCTTGAGTCTTGGCTGTGAGATGATAGAGGTTTGAAAACACTTTTTTGGGAATCCAATAGGCGAGTAAATAAATACTAACCCAGCACAGTGGAGGTTTATATTAAGATGGCTAAGGCGGTATTTGAGCGGACAAAACCACATATCAATATTGGAACTATCGGTCATATTGACCACGGTAAGACGACACTGACGGTGGCGATTATGAAGCGGCTGGCGCATAAAGCCGGCGGTGGCAATATCAAGGAGTTTGATGAAATCGATAATGCGCCGGAAGAAAAGGAGCGCGGAATTACGATAAATACTGCGCACGTGGAGTATGAGACGGACAAGCGTCACTATGCCCACGTTGATTGTCCGGGGCACGCCGATTACGTCAAGAATATGATTACGGGGGCGGCCCAGATGGACGGGACTATTCTGGTTGTCGCGGCCAACGACGGTCCTATGCCTCAGACCCGCGAGCATATTCTTCTTGCGCGTCAGGTCAATGTGCCCAAGGTTGTGGTTTTCCTGAATAAAGTGGACATGGTTGACGACCCTGAGCTGCTCGAGTTGGTTGAGCTGGAGACAAGGGAGCTGCTGAGCAAGTATGAATTTCCCGGCGATGATATTCCTATTATAAAGGGCTCGGCTTTAAAGGCGATGGAAGATCAGGGTAAGAACGACGAGGTCTGCAAGTGCATCGACGAGCTGATGGAGGCGGTTGACGAGTATATACCGATTCCGGAGAGAGAGATTGACAAGCCGTTTCTTATGCCGATAGAGGACGTTTTCAGCATTAAAGGACGGGGTACGGTCGGAACAGGAAGGGTTGAGCGCGGCATAGTCCGCGTCGGCGAGGAGGTCGAAGTCGTTGGGCTTGCAAAAGAGACACGCAAGACAATTGTTACCGGGGTGGAGATGTTTAACAAAACGCTCGATGAGGGCCAGGCCGGCGATAACATCGGCGTGCTCTTGCGCGGCGTGGAAAAGAAAGAATTGGAGCGGGGCCAGGTTGTCGCAGCACCCGGCAGTATTACTCCACATACCAAGTTTCACGCCGAAGTCTATGTTCTGACCAAGGAAGAAGGGGGTCGTCATACACCGTTCTTCCCAGGATACAGGCCACAGTTTTATTTCAGAACAACCGATGTTACCGGTTCGGTTCATTCATTAATGAGCCGCGAAGGTAAGAGTGCAGAGATGTGTATGCCAGGCGATAATATAACGATGGAGGTGGAGATTATTTCCCCGATCGCTATGGAAGATGGCCTTCGCTTTGCTATTCGTGAGGGCGGTAGGACAGTCGGCGCCGGTGTGGTAACGAAAATCCTTGCCTGAGCATCTCTGAATAACCGTTGCCCCCTGCCGGCAACAAGCAGGGCGTCAAAAGCAAAGGTGCTCGCATCGGTGAAGTGCAGCCTGTCGGGCATCTTCAGGGAAAGGATATGTTTCTCAAGTAAGCGCACCTGCTCGGTGGGGAAGACTTTATGGCTAAAAAGAAGAGCAAAAGGGAGTATGTCTGGCTTGAGTGTGTCCAGTGCAGTCAGAGGAACTATCGCACAAGTGTTAGCGTCGCAGAGGGTACGCCGAAATTAAAGCTCAAAAAATTTTGTAAAAAGGAACGTAAGCATACTGTTCATAAGATACGGCGAAAATAGTGTAAAGCTTAAAACTAAAAATGCAAAATCAGAACTCAAAACTTAAAACTTCAAGTTGTTGCTTGTCATTTTTTAACTGAGGACTCACCAGCCTGGAACACGTTCAAGTTTTGAACTTTAAGCTATGGTTCTTAGTTTTTAGCTTTGAGTTTTTAGTTTTGATATTAGGCCAGTAGCTCAATTGGCAGAGCGTCGGTCTCCAAAACCGAAGGTTGGGGGTTCGATTCCCTTCTGGCCTGCTTTGGAGTCTGAAGCGAGATGCGAGATACGCTTCACGAAATACAAGATTATTATGGCATTTGATATTTATAAACGCGGGCAAGGCAAATACACAAGGCTCTGTAGTGGTTTTGGCGCAGCAATAATTGCAGGATTAGGCTGTTGGCGGCTGTATGTAAAACTGGAGCCCATTAGCTGGTGGGGACTGAGCCGAAGAGCAGCATTGTGGATTGCGACTATGGTGCCCGTCGGTTTGTTTGTTGTCCTGGGCCTTTTGATTTTTTGGTTGGTGGGAAAGAAGGCGTCCATTGCGGATTTTATGATTGCCGCTGAAGGCGAAATGAAAAAAGTTAGCTGGTCGAGCAGAAGGGAAATAGCCGTTTCGACATTTATCGTTATTGTGGTTGTAATTCTTGTAGCTATGCTTCTTGGGGTTACAGATTTAAGTTTTCAAATGTTCTTTGATTGGCTTTTATAATATTTTAAGTCGGCAGAATAATTAGCGGATGGTTATCCAGCACCAAAACGGCGGAGCCGAAGCTCTTTTGGTGCTGGTTCGAGCATTGTGACACTTAAAGGCGGGAACAAGCTTTGTGCGAAATTTGTTAGGTTAGTACTCGACTGGTTCTTGGTTTTTTAGGTTATAGGTATTGATATGCAGTGGTACGTTTTGCGGGTTGCGGCAAATAAAGAAGTGCAGGTCAAAGAAACTCTTATACAGAAAGTAAAAAGGGAGGCATTAAGCGATATTGTCGGCAGAATAGAGGTCCCTGTTGAGCGGGTGAAGCGCATCCGCGGCAGCAGGCAGACAGTCCATAAGCGAAAGCTGTATCCCGGCTATGTTTTTATGGAGATGGAGCCAACCGAGGATGGCCGGGTCCGGGAAAAGACCTGGTTTATGATTAAGGAAACCGCCGGCGTCGGAGATTTCATCGGCACAGAAGGAATTCCCACTCCGATGCGGGATACGGATGTGGCAAAGATGCTTTTGGAGGCCGAAAGGCCTGAGGAGGCGCCAAGCATCAGAGTCGAGTTTGAGAAAGGTGATATGATTAAAATTCGAGAAGGTGCCTTTGAGAACTTTGAAGGGACGGTCGATTCAATTGACTCCGAGCGCGGGATTGTGAAGGTGATTGTTCCGGTATTCGGCAGGCCTACGCCGCTGGATATAGAGTATTGGCAGATTGAAAAAATATAAATTCGCATTGCATAAGACGGTATGCGGCATACGATATAAAGGTGAAGGATGCCTAAAGAAGTAGCAATAAAGATTAAATTGCAGGCACCGGGCGGGCAGGCGACACCGGCGCCGCCGATAGGACCTGCTTTGGGTCAGAACGGCGTTAATATCGGCCAGTTCGTTTCGCAGTTCAATGAACGAACAAAAGGGCTTAACGGAACAATCGTGCCGGTCGTGATAAGCGTCTATAAGGACAAAAGTTTCACCTTTGAGGTCAAAAGTCCCCCGGCGGCGGTCCTGCTGAAACAGGCGGCCGAAATCACAAAGGGCAGTGGCGTTCCAAATAAGGAAAAAGTCGGAAAAATCAGTGCCGAACAGCTGCGTAAAATTACTGAGACTAAGTTCAAGGATTTGAACGCATACGATTTGGCCCAGGCCGAAAAAATTATCAGAGGTACAGCCCAAAGTATGGGTATAGAAATAGAAGATAGCGCATAGCGGATAGAAAGAGAGATTATACACAAGCCGAGATATGGGATTTAGAAGCAAAAGATACAAAAAAGAGTTGCAACAGCTAACCCCCGTTTCCACGGGGGCGATGGGTCTGGCCGAGGCGGTCGAAAAAGTCAAGTCATTTAAGTCGGTAAAATTTGACCAGACAATAGAATGTGTATTGCACCTGGGCATCGACCCCAAGCAGGCCGACCAGTTGATTCGCGGCTCAATATCTTTGCCTCACGGCATAGGTAAGCAGAAAAAAGTTATCGCTTTCTGCGAGGACTCGGACATCGAAGCAGCACAGGCGGCTGGTGCCATTGAGGCCGGCTGCGATGAGCTGGTAAAAAAAATCTCGGATGGCTGGCTGGACTTCGATGTGTCTGTCGCCTCGCCAAAGGTGATGAGCAAGGTAGGCAAGCTTGGCCGGGTTCTTGGACCCCAGGGAAAGATGCCTTCGCCTAAAAACGGCACGCTAACTGCAGATGTTGCAACCGCAGTAGCTGAATTCGCCGCAGGCAAAGTCGAGTTTAAAAACGATGCCGGCAGTAATGTCCACATAGTTGTTGGTAAGCAAAGCTTCGAGACCGAAAAACTGATAGGAAATATTGAGGCATTTGTCTCGCATATAAAGAAGATTAAACCGGCGGCGGCAAAAGGTGCGTATATCAAAAAAATGTGTATATCTGCGACAATGAGCCCGAGCATAGCGGTTAGTATTTAGAAGCTATCTGCTGACCGGCGGTCAAAAATTGGCTAAAGGCCGAAAACTATTAAGCATTGACAGGCGATAAGCCTGCCCTGAGCGCTGAGAAAGAGATTCTTCGCGGAGTTTACCCTTGAGCGCAGCGAAGGGCTCAGAATGACAGAGGAAGCGAAGGGATGAGCAAGTACGTAAAAGAATTACTGCAGGCGGAACTGGAGAAGAAAATTGCCGGCGAAGGTATCAAAGATTTTTTGGTTGTCAGTACCAGGGGTGTCAGCGGCGTTGACGGAAACCAGATGCGCGGCGAGCTTAAAGAAAAAGGCATCAAATTGTTGGTGGTAAAAAATTCACTGTTCAGAAAGGCGCTGCGTAAGCAGCAGATGGAACCAGCAGCGGCTCTGTTCAGCGGTCCCTGTGCTGTTGCTTATGGCGGTGACAGCGTCGTTGACATTGCAAAAGAGCTGACCGAGTGGGTCAGAAAGGTCCCGGTGATAGAGATTAAAGGTGCTTTTCTGGATGGCTCGGCTTTAGACGCCGGAGCGGCAGAAGAACTGTCGAAGATGCCGACCCGGGCACAGTTGCAGAGCGAAATTGTCACCCTGGCACAGTCGCCCGCGGCAAGATTGGCCGCCACCCTTAGTGCTCCCGCAGGAATTATCGCAGGTTGTATAAAAGCCATCGCCGAAAGGGCTGAAAAACAGGCAGCATAATAAATGAATAGCCGATAGCGTAGCAGGAAAGGAACTGAACGCTTTATTCTAAAAATGTAGATTGCTTGTGTGGTTGTCCCTTTAATGGGTTAAACGAAACTGTGGGGTTCCGGCTACCACCAGGCGTTAGCTAATAGGAGTCAAAAGAGATGGCAGAAGAACAAGCGAAGGAAACCAAGGAAGTGAAAGAAACCAAGAAAACAAAAGAAACGCAGGAAGCTAAAGAGACAAAGAAATGGGGCAGTGAGATTAAGAAGCTTGGCGACAAGATAGCAGGCCTGAAATTGATGCAGGCCAAAGAGCTTGGCGATTATCTCAAGGAAGAATATGGTATTGAGCCGGCTGCCGGCGGCGCTGTTGTGATGGCAGGCCCCGCTGCACAGGCCGAGGCCGAAGAAGCTGAAGAGAAAACCAGCTTTGATGTAATCCTGAAAGAATTCGGCGATAAAAAGATTCAGGTTATCAAAGAAGTAAGGGCCCTGACGGGATTGGGATTGAAGGAAGCCAAGGACCTCGTCGACGGCGTTCCCAAGCCGGTCAAAGAAGGGGTGAGTAAGGAAGATGCCGAAGCCGCCCAGAAGCAGCTTGAAGCTGTGGGTGCAGTCGTTGAATTGAGTTAGTTTTTAGTGTTGAGTTTTGAGTTATAACTAAAAACTGAAAATTAAAAACTCAAAACTAAGTCTGGGAGTGTCAGATGGTTTTACAAACCGTTCGCAATTTTGGCAAAGTCCGCGATGCCGTTAAGATTCCGGACCTGGTAGCGATACAGAAAAGAAGTTACAAGCGCTTTTTGCAAAAAGATGAGGCGCCGACCAGAAGGAAGTGCTTTGGGCTCGAAGCCCTGTTTCAGGAGATATTCCCTATCGAGAGCTATGACAAGAATATGCATTTGGAATACCTCTACTACGAGCTGGAAAAGCCGCATTATACGCCTATTGAGTGCCGACAATTACGGCTGACCTATGGCTATCCGTTAAAAATCTTTTGCAGACTGCGCAGCAAGGACGGCGAAGATCTGGCTGAGCAGGCCATATACCTTGGTGAAATGCCGGTTATGGTAGGCGGCGGGGAGTTTATCATCAACGGGGCCGTGCGGGTTATGGTCAGCCAACTGCACCGAAGCCCGGGCGTTGATTTTCTTATCGAGAGCAAAGAGGGCGACAGGGTGCTGCACGGCGGCAGAGTCATACCCGAAAGGGGCAGTTGGATAGAGATAAGCGTTACTCGTAAAGACGTTTTGGTTGTCAAAATTGACCAGTCCAGCAAGATACCGGCAACCATTTTTCTGCGGGCAATAGACCCGGACCACAGCACCACCGAGGAAATCCTGCGTCTCTTTTATCCGACAAAGACCGTCCCTGCAAACAAGCTCACACCTACTATGTGGGTAGTGGGGGATATTGTGGACACAGAGACCGGTGAAATCATAGTAGAATCCGGCGAGCAAATCGGCGACAGAGTCTCTTTGATACAGCAAAGTGATATTGAAAAGAAAACCCCGAAGGAAATCCCGAAAGATCATCCGGTGCGGCGCGACGTTGAAGATTATATGCACAAGAACCTTCAACTAAAATTTGTCGTGACTGAGAAAAATGGGAAAGGAACCAAGTATTTGGAGAAAATACCTGCGGACTGGTGTGGATGGACAAGTGACGGAAAGTGCCTGAAAAAGAAGTATCTCGAGGCCCTTGAAACAAAGCTTATTCGTGAGTATCCGGCACCTGACGCTCCAGCTGACATTCCCCCGCGTCCCAAGTTTAATGCGAGTCCTCGAAACGAGAAGGAGGCGGAGAAGGCACAGAAGAAAATGAACGAGGATTGGGATGAACAACTGCAATTGCTCTTCGACAAGTGCAAAAAGGAAATAGACGGTGACAAAAGCCAGAAAGGTTGGCGTTCGATCGACAAACTGGAAAACGTGCCTCAAGAGCAGGGCGTCTATTTCTACCAGGACCACAAAAGGGGCGTACAACACGGCTATATAGGACTTGCAGGGGCAGGAAAAGACAAGCCGGAGGGAATGGACGAGAGGGAGAGAAAAGATAAGCTGAGGTCGAGGCTTCGCAGACACCTCAGGTGGGATGTCAAACCCAGCCGGTCCTATCCGGTGGATAATCTTCTTTACAACATTGCGAAAGACCTGGGTCTTGAAAAGGAGTTGCGTGAAGCAACTCGTAAAGTGCGTAGCGAAACGGGGACGGAGACGGGCGTCGAAGTTATCGAGAAGGTTCGAGACCCGATTATTTTGAACACGCTTGCGGAGGATGATTGCCCGAGCTACGAACAGGCGTTGTTGAAGTTTTATATGAGATTAAGGCCCGGCAATCCGCCCAGTAAAGAGAAGGCAAAAACCTTCTTTAAGGAGAAATTTTCTGATTCGAACCGCTATCGTCTGGGCAAGGTCGGCAGATTCAGATTGAATCGCAAGTTCGGGCAGGCGGTCGACGAAAATGAGATGACGCTTCGGCCTGAAGATTTCCTCAACACAATGAAATACATAGTGGCCCTGCGCGACAACAAGGGAGAGATTGACGATATCGACCATCTGGGCAACAGACGCCTGCGAACAATCGAGGAGCTGGCATCCGATGAAATCAGGAAAGGGCTGCTGAAGCTTCGCAAAACCGTTCAGGAACGAATGAGTATGAGAAGAGACGTTGAGGAGGCGGTGCGCATCGCTGACTTGGTAAATTCCAAGAGCGTATCGAGCAGTATCAACTATTTCTTCGGTCGCGGGGAGTTGAGCCAGGTTGTTGACCAGACGAACGCTTTAAGCCAGCTGACCCACGAAAGGCGTCTGTCTGCTCTTGGCCCCGGCGGTTTGAACAGAAGGCGGGCGGGCTTTGAAGTTCGCGATGTTCATATCAGCCATTACGGCAGAATCTGTCCGATTGAAACACCCGAAGGAACGAATATCGGCTTGATTGCCTCACTGGCGGTATTTGCAACGATTGACGAATACGGTTTTCTACTTACGCCCTATCGAAAGGTCGAAAATGGTAAAGCCACAGACAAGGTTGATTATTTGCGGGCCGATGAAGATATGAAGTCTGTAATTGCAGCCCCGAACACATTCGACCAGAAGACAAATAAAATTCAGAAGGGGATGGTGCTGGCTATGAAACACGGGGAGTTAGCTCAGGTTGCCAGCCAGGATGTTAACTATGTTGATGTTTCAGCAAAACAGATTGTGGGCATTTCAGCTTCGCTCATCCCGTTCCTCGAGCACGATGACGCAAACCGAGCTTTGATGGGTTCGAATATGCAGCGACAGGCAGTCCCGCTGCTAAAGACGGAAGCGCCTCTGGTTGGTACCGGTATGGAAAGATTGGTCGGTGAAAACTCAAGTATGGTCCGCCGTGCCAAGAGCAGCGGCGTCGTTACCGCAGTGGACGCAACCAGGATAGTCCTGGACCACACCGATGAATATAAGCTTCGCAAATTTGAGGGGCTCAATGAAAGAACCTGCCTTAATCAAAAGCCAATGGTCAAGCTCGGCGAAAAGGTTGAGAAAGACCAGATCATAGCAGACGGCGGGGGAACCGCTAATGGCGTGTTGGCCCTCGGTAAAAATGTCCTTGTGGGTTTTGTTTCTTTTGACGGCTTTAACTTTGAGGATGCGATTATTGTCAGCGAAAAACTCTGCAAAAACGATAGCTTTACGAGCATCCACATCGACGAATTTACAGCCGAGGTTCGCGAGACCCGCCTCGGCAAGGAGGAATTTACCCGTGATATTCCCAATGTCAGCGAAAAGGCGCTGCGAAACCTTGATGAATACGGTGTAGTCCGCGAAGGAACGAGAGTATGCTCCGGCGATATTCTGGTGGGCAAGGTGGTGCCCAAGAGCAAGACCGAGCTGACGCCTGAGGAAAAACTGCTGCACGCCATATTCGGCAGGGCCGGCGAAGATGTCAAAAATGACTCACTCGAGCTGCCCAGCGGATATGAGGGAGTGGTAATAAAAACGGAACGATTCACCAGACGCGGCGCAGGCAGCGAAGAAGAGAAGAAAGCCCTGAAGGCCCAGATAAAACAGTATGGAAAAGAGATGCGGGCCAAAGAATGTCTGGTACTCAAGCAAATGATAGAAGCTATCCAAAAGAAGCTCGAGGTTAACATCGTCGATCCGTCCACACATCAGAAAGTCGGTGCCAGTACTGATGATGAGGTTATTTATGAGCAGATAGAAAACTTTAATATCAAGTGGGTCAGACCCGCCTCGCTTCGGGACGATGCGCAGAAAATCGTGGATAAATTCTGGGCCAAGATTACTGAAATTCAAGAAGAAAAGGAACACAGGATTGAGAGTTTGAAACACGGCGACGAGCTGCCAAGCGGCGTGCTGCAAATGGTAAAGGTTTACGTTGCGATTAAAAGGGCGTTGTCAATCGGCGATAAAATAGCCGGACGCCACGGCAACAAGGGTGTTATCGCCAAGATTATGCCCGAAGAGGATATGCCGTTTCTCGAAGATGGCACGAGTCTCGACATATTGCTGAATCCTCTCGGCGTGCCGAGCCGGATGAATGTCGGCCAGATTCTGGAAACCCATCTTGGCTGGGTCGCAAAGGTGCTGGGCTTTAACGCCATTACGCCCGTTTTCGATGGTGCCACCGAAGATGACATCTATAAATTGACCGCCGAAGCAAACGCGCTTATGAGTGAGCGAAAGGCCGAGCTTGAAGAGAATAAGCAAGTCCCGGCCGATGGTGAGTTTTTTGTGAATATTCCGCCAACCCTGAAGACTCAGTTGTACGACGGCAGGACAGGCGAGCCGTTCGACCAGACCGCAACCATCGGATACATCTATATGATGAAACTGCATCATCTTGTTGATGACAAGATTCACGCCAGAGCAACCGGGCCGTATAGTCTGATTACACAGCAGCCGTTGGGCGGCAAGGCCAGAACCGGCGGACAAAGGTTCGGTGAAATGGAAGTTTGGGCCCTCGAAGGCTATGGGGCCGCTTATACACTCCAGGAAATGCTGACGGTCAAAAGCGATGATGTTGAAGGCAGAACAAAAATCTATGAATCAATGGTCAAGGGACAAAACATCCTCGAAGCGGGCACACCGCTGTCCTTTGACGTATTGTGTAATGAATTAAGGGGATTGGGGTTGAATATTCAGCTTGAAAAGAAACGGCTTGGAGGCAGCGCTTTGTAGCTATAAAGCCCCAGGCGAGATGCGATACAGGAAAGTATTACAGGAGATCAAAGAGATGGGTAGGCATATTTACAGCCGTCGAGATTTCTTAAAGATTGCCGGAGCAACCTCCGCCTCAGTAGCTTTTGGTGTACCTGCTGAGTCTGCAAAACGGTTAAATACACCTCAAGGCGATTTGCCCGTGCCCTCGCCTCAACAGGCTGCATGGCAGGACATGGAACTGGGGATGTTTTTCCACTTCGATATTCCAATTTATAAGCCAGGTTGGAAATGGAGATCGTGGAAGGATTTACCCAGTCCTGATCTTTATAATCCTGCGAAACTTGATACGGACCAGTGGATGGAAGCGGCTAAAGCTATGGGGGCCAAATATGCGGTGTTTGTTGCCAAACATTGCAGTGGTTTTCTTCAGTGGCAAAGCGATCTTTACCCGTATGGCGTAAAGCAGTCTTCATGGCGCGGGGGCAAAGGAGATGTAGTAAAGGATTTCGTGGAATCGTGTCACAAATATGGAATTAAGCCGGGAATTTATGCATCGGTGGCTGCTAATGGATATCTTGAGGTGAACAATCCTGGGCTGGTCAATCGTGGCAAAGGGAGTGACCCTGCCAAGCAAAATGAATACAAGAGAATCTGTGAACAGATGCTTACCGAGCTATGGAGTCGATACGGCCAGTTGTTTGAGATATGGTTTGATGGAGGAGCATTGCCTCCCGAAAAGGGTGGTCCTGATTTGGTGCCTATACTGAATAAGTATCAGCCCAATGCCATTGTACTCCAAGGACCGGCAGCGACGATACGCTGGATCGGCAATGAAAGGGGGGTAGCCAGCTATCCATGCTGGTCTACCGCGCCCCACAAACGTGACTACTATGGGCCTGGTGAGCCCGATGGCCGGTTCTGGCTACCAGCCGAGTGTGATGTGCCGGTGCGCAATCACGACTGGTTCTGGAAGCCGAACAGTGCACACAAGCTATACTCTTTGGAGCAGTTGATGGATATGTACTATCGGTCTGTGGGGCGAAATTGCAATCTGCTCTTAAATGCCAACCCCAACCCCGATGGGCTGATTCCGGAGCCGGACTCTCAACGTTATATCGAGTTTGGCAGGGAAATCCGAAGACGGTTCAGCAAGCCAGTTGCAAAGACCAGCGGCAAAGGCAGTGTGATAGAATTGAAACTGAACAGGCCCTCGAAAATCAACCACGTTATAGTCATGGAGGATATAACCGGAGGGCATCGCGTTCACAAGTATGCTGTTGAAGGTCTTGTTGGTGGTGACAAATGGCAGAAGATATATGACGGTATTTCGATCGGCCATAAACATATTCAGAAGTTCAACGCCATCGAGGTTGCGAAAATACGCCTGCTTGTAACAGAATCCGTCAGGACGCCTTTGATACGCCAACTGTCTGTTTATAACGTCGGCTAAACGCAGACATAATTAAGAAATAAGCAGATTTTTATCGTAGGAGGCCTTAAATGTTAGAAAATATTTACGACCGCATTAATGATTACGGTTCGGTCAAGATTTCATTGGCCAGCCCCAATGATATTCGCAGCTGGTCTTTTGGCGAAGTGCGCAAGCCCGAGACCATTAACTACCGTACTTATCGGCCGGAGAAGGACGGCTTATTCTGTGAGCGAATCTTCGGGCCGGAGAGGGACTGGGAATGTGCTTGCGGCAAATATAAAGGCACCAAGTTCAAGGGGATAATTTGCGACCGCTGTGGAGTCAAGGTTACACATAGTCGCGTCCGCCGCAAGCGAATGGGACATATCAATCTTGCAGCACCGGTAGTGCACATATGGTTTTACAAGGCCATACCAAATCGTCTTGGTACGCTTCTGGCAATGAAAAGTGCAGACCTGGAGAAAATAATTTATTTCCAGGATTACGTTGTTACTGACCCGGGCCAAAGCCCCTTGAAGGCCGGTCAACTGCTTAGTGAAGAAGAATTGCGTGAGGCCTCGAACAAATACGGCAATGCGTTTAAGGCTTCAATGGGCGCCGAAGCCATCAAGGCACTGTTGGCAAATCTTGACGTGCAGGCCTTGAGCAATGAGCTAAGGCTGGCTGTAACCGAGACCAGCAGTAAGCAGAAGATAAAAGATCTCACCAAACGTCTCAAGACCGTTAACGAAATTAAGAACAGCAGTAACAAGCCCGAGTGGATAGTGCTTGAAGTTGTTCCTGTTATCCCGCCTGATTTGCGTCCTCTGGTCCTTCTCGAAAGGGGCAATTTCGCAACGAGCGATTTGAATGACCTTTACCGGCGAATTATCAATCGTAACAACCGGTTAAAAAAATTGATGGACCTTAATGCACCAGAAGTGATTATCCGTAATGAGAAAAGAATGCTTCAGCAGGCGGTCGATTCACTGCTTGACAACGGTCGCTGCCGCAGGCCGGTCCTCGGCAGTAATAATCGGCCTCTAAAGTCCCTGGCCGATATGATTAAGGGCAAGCAGGGCCGATTCCGTGAGAACCTGCTCGGCAAGCGTGTGGATTACTCAGCTCGTTCGGTAATTGTAGTAGGACCTAATCTGAAACTCTATCAATGCGGCCTGCCGAAGAAAATAGCGCTGGAGTTGTATCAGCCTTTCATTATTCGCAAACTTAAGCAACACGGCCTTGCCGACACGATTAAAAGTGCCAAGAGAATGATTGAGAGACGTGAAATGGGAGTCTGGGACGTCCTGGAAGAAGTGATTCATCAGCATCCTGTTTTGCTCAACCGTGCCCCTACCCTTCATCGAATGGGCATTCAGGCCTTCGAGCCGGTCCTCGTCGAAGGCAACGCCATTATGCTTCACCCGTTGGCCTGCAAGGGATTCAATGCCGACTTTGACGGCGACCAGATGGCGGTGCATTTGCCGCTGAGTATTGAAGCCCAGGCCGAGACGCATATCTTAATGATGACCACCGCCAATATTTTTTCGCCGGCCAACGGCTTGCCAATGGTCGGACCATCTCAGGATATGGTCATGGGCAACTATTATTTGACCAGTATCGAAGCGGATAGCGAAAAGCGAGAAGATGAGGAGAAAGACTTTTACGCTATATCCGTATTCAGGGACGCTTTCGAGGCAATGATGGCCTACGAAATGGGCAAAATCAGTCTGCACGAAAGGATTAAAGTGCAGATTGAGGAGGGAAGAAAGGTTGTTACCGAAGACAGTCCGACACCGGAGATTGGTGCTGGACGAGTAATTGAGACAACGGTGGGCAGATGCATATTCAACGATATACTCCCGAGTGGGGTCGGGATGCCGTTTTACAATATGATAATGTCTCAGAAGAAGTTGAGCCAGGTAATCAGTGACTGTTTCGAATTCGCAGGTTCAGCCGAAACGGTGGACCTGCTTGATAGAATAAAGGATTTGGGCTTCAAGTATGTTACACTTGGTGGTTTGAGCTTTGGCATTACGGACTTGAAAATACCGGCAAGGAAGCCGGAGATTATCGAGGAGACGGAAAAGAAGGTCAGCAAAATCCATAAGAACTACGAAGCCGGTGTCTTGACCGAGGGCGAAAGGTATAATCAGGTTATTGATGCCTGGACGAATGCCCGCGTGGCGGTTACCAACGAAATGATGCGCAGCCTTAAAGAAGATACTACTGAGGAAGGCAAGCCATATCTGAACCCGATATATCTTATGACCGATTCCGGTGCCAGAGGCAGTGTCGACCAGATTCAGCAGCTTGCAGGGATGCGAGCGCTAATGGCTAAGCCCAGCGGAGAGATTATCGAAACACCGATTAAATCAAACTTCCGCGAGGGTATGACCGTTCTTGAGTACTTTAGCTCTACGCACGGCGCGCGTAAGGGACTCGCTGATACTGCCTTAAAGACAGCCAATTCCGGCTATCTTACACGCAAGCTTATCGATGTGGCCCAGAATGTAATTATCATCGACCGCGACTGCGGAACCTTACAGGGAATTACCAAAAGCATAGTCAGCAGAGGCGAGCAGATTGATGTGCCGTTTTCTCAACTTATTATCGGCAGAACCGCCAGAGATAATATTCGTAACCCAATCACCGACGAAATGATTATTCGTGAGAACCAGGTTATTACCCCGGAGGCAGCAGCCGACATTGAAGCGCTGGGGCTTGATGCCATCAGAGTCAGAAGCCCGCTGACCTGTGACAGTCCGTTTGGTATTTGTGCCAAGTGTTATGGCTGGGATATGAGTACCGCCAAGTTGGTCGAGGAAGGGTCGGCAGTCGGCATTATCGCTGCACAGTCAATCGGTGAGCCAGGCACGCAGTTGACTCTGCGAACGTTCCATACCGGAGGCGTCGCTTTAAGAGCCATTCTTGAGAGTGATCAGTGGGCTAACGCTAAAGGGAAAGTTGAGTACCGGAATTTGAATGTTGTTGAGGACCCAACGGAGTCCGCTGAGTCTTTTACTTGGGAAGGGGACAAATACCGTAAGGATATTATCCCCCAAGCGGAAGATAGTAAGAAGTACAGGCCGGTAAAATCAAAGGGTATTGTGCTGACACGGAGTGGGGAGATTGCAATCTTAGACCAGAAGGGGCGTGAGATTGAAAAGTACAGGGTGCCGTATGGTGCGAGTATGCAAGTGGGGCCTGGACAGGAGCTAAAGAAAGATAAGCAAAGATTATTCTCTTGGGACCCCCACCGTATACCAATTTTAGCAGAAGTAGCGGGTCAAATTGCGTTTGTAGATATCGTGGGAGGCGAAACAATCGAGATTGAAGAAGAGCGAAAAGGCCGGCCCGGAAGGCCCGTCGTAATCGAGCATAAAGGCGATAAGCATCCGCAAATTATGATACTCGATGCTGGATGCTCGATGCCGGATACTCGTAAAAAAGAAAAAATCGAAAATCGAGAATCGAGAATCGAGAATCGAGAATCGAGAATACTCGACGTTCATTATCTGCCTGCACGAGCGAGAATCGAGGTTATTGAAGGCCAGAAGGTCCAGGCAGGTCAGCTACTGGCACGTCAGCCAAGGGCCACAGGCGGGACACAGGACATCACCGGCGGCCTGCCCAGAGTTACCGAAGTGTTTGAAGCACGCAAACCCAAAGACCCTGCCGCAATGGCTGAAATCTCGGGACGCATCGAGCTGCGAAGTGATAAACGCAAGGGAAAAATGACGATTATAATTCGCTCCGAATCCGGGATGGAGAAAGAGCACCACGTCCCGCGAGATAGGCACCTGAATGTTCACACCGGTAACGAAGTAGATGCAGGAGACGCCTTGACGGACGGCCCCTTGGTGCCGCACGATATTCTGCGAATCAGGGGCGAGGAAGCATTGCAGAAATATTTGATTGCAGAGATTCAAAATGTCTACCGGTCCCAAAACGTCAATATAAATGACAAACACATTGAAATTATCAGTGCTCAAATGATGCGAAAGGTTACAATCGAATCTGTTGGCGACGGCTCATTTTTGCCGGGCGAGGTCGTTGATAAATTCGTATTCCGACAGGAGAACGAAAGATTGGCCAATAGTGTCAGGATTACCAACGTCGGAGATGCGCCTGATTTAGAAGAAGGCCAGGTTATCAGCAAGAGAGAACTTGCCAGTATCAACGAAAAGGTTGAAATGATTGGCGGTGCGCCCGCGAAGGGCAGAAAACCAAAAGCTGCAACTGCCAAGACATTGCTTCTGGGAATAACGAAAGCTTCGCTGTGGTCGGAGAGCTTTATCGCAGCGGCCAGCTTCCAGGAAACAACCAAGGTCTTGACTGAGGCCTCTTTAGCTGGTAAGATAGATAGGCTCCACGGCTTGAAGGAAAATGTGATACTCGGCCATCTAATACCGGCCGGTACGGCTTTCAAACCTCATCTGGAAATGAGGGTCAAGCACCTTGTAGAAGCTCCGTTGCCGAAGGAATTTGCAGAAGTCAAAGAAGCCGAGGAGGCAGAAGCAAAAGCAGAAGCCGCCGTCAAGGAAGCTCTGGGAATCAGTTGAAAATCGAAAATTGAAAATCGGAACTGAATTATGCCTACTATAAACCAGTTGGTTAGACGTCCAAGAGCAAAGTCGAAGGGTCGAAAACGCATATCTGATATTAGCGGCTCGCCTCAGAAAAGAGGTGTGTGTCTGATTGTAAGGACTCAAACGCCCAAGAAGCCGAACTCCGCTTTACGAAAAGTCGCCCGGGTTAGACTGACCAACGGCAAGGAGGTTACAGCTTACATACCGGGCATTGACCACAACCTCCAGGAGCACAGCACAGTTATAATTCGCGGAGGCCGCGTCAGGGATTTGCCGGGCGTTCGGTATCATATTGTCCGCGGCGTACTTGACTGTGCCGGCGTCTCTGGACGCAAGCAGGGTAGAAGTAAATATGGTGCAAAAAAACAAAAGTAGCTCGATGCTCGTAGTAAAAAAATCGAGTATCGAGAATCGAGTATCGAGGTTCGAGTATGGCTAAAAAGTTTACCGCTTCAAGTCAACAATTAAAACCTGACCCGACATACAATAACAAGCTGGTTTCGAAGTTTATTAACTGTTTGATGTGGGGCGGTAAGAAAAGCGTTGCACAGCGGGTTTTTTATGATGCTATGGACGTTATATCGAAAAAAATGAAGGATGTTCAGCCTCTTGAGGTATTCGAGACAGCAATAAATAACGTAAAACCGTTAATCGAAGTTCGCAGCAAACGTGTTGGCGGAGCCAGTTATCAGGTGCCGATGCAGGTAAGCGCAAAACGGCAGCAATCGCTGGCTTTTCGTTGGATATTGGAATCGGCCAGGGGCAAGAAAGGAAAGCCTATGTGCCAGCGTTTGGCCTCTGAATTGATAGATGCTTATAATGGACACGGCGGCGCAATGACCACCCGAGAAAATATCCATAGAATGGCTGAGGCAAATAAGGCATTTGCCCACTTTGCCTGGTAATAAATAGCGTATAGTGGATAGCGGATAGGGTATAGTTTTTTACTGTCCGCTATTTTTTTCTATACGCTATACCCTAAACCCTATACGCTATGAATAAATTACGCAATATTGGAATTATGGCTCATATAGACGCCGGCAAGACAACCGTAACTGAGCGCATTCTTTTCTATACCGGCAAAACCTACAAAATGGGCGAGGTCCACGACGGCACCGCAGTTATGGACTTTATGGAAGAGGAGCAAAAAAGAGGCATTACTATTACTTCAGCTGCGACGAAATGTCCCTGGAAGAATTTTGAAATCAACCTTATCGATACACCAGGGCACATTGACTTTACCGCTGAGGTTGAACGGTCTCTCCGTGTTCTCGATGGCGCAGTAGCGGTATTTGACGGCAGTGAAGGTGTGCAGGCCCAGAGCGAGACCGTCTGGAGACAAGGACAAAAATACGACTTGCCCTGCCTTTGCTTTGTAAACAAGATGGACAAAATCGGTGCCGATTTTGAAATGACCGTTGAAAGTATCCGTGATAAACTCCTTGCCGACCCGATTCTGTTGCAGATTCCTATCGGAGCGGAAGACTCTTTTGCCGGGATAATAGACCTGGTTAAAATGCAGGCGGTTTTCTATAAGGCCGAAAAGATGGGGGCAATTTTTGAAGAGACCGAAGTTCCCGCCGAATTACGACAAATCGCACAGCAGCAGAGAAACCAGATGATTGAGCTTGCAGCCGAATATGACAGCGAGCTGATGGACACCTATGTCCACGACAGGCCAATCGATATTGAAATGATTAACAGGGCGATTAGAAAAGGAACTTTAAGCAGCAAGCTTCATCCGGTATTTGTTGGGTCGGCCTTAAAATATATTGGCATCCAGAGGCTGCTCGATGGCGTCGTGGCGTATTTGCCTTCACCATTGGATAAACCTGTTCTAATCGGGCACAAACCGACCGATAAAAATAAAAAAATATCGCTTAAGTGCGACCGTAATGGCAGCCTTGTTGCACTTGCATTTAAGATTACCAGCGATGTGCACGGCGACTTGAACTTTCTAAGGATTTATCAAGGCACATTAAAGGCCGGTAGCAGAGTCTTAAACACAAATCGCAACAAACGCGAAAATATTACCAGAATATTTGAGATGCACGCACGCGACCGAAAAATTCTGGACTCTGCCGGTGCCGGCGATATCGTCGCAGTTGTAGGGCTAAAACAAACTCTTACAGGCGATACAATTTGCGACCCCAAAAACCCCGTCCGCCTGCCGAGTATTACATTTCCTCAGACAGTTATTACTATGTCGATAGAACCCAGAACCACGGCAGAAAAGGCAAAATTGGCAGAGGCACTGGCTGTTTTGAGGCGTGAAGACCCGACTTTTGAATCTAAAGTAGATGCCGAAACAGGCCAGACAGTCATCAGCGGGATGGGCGAGCTGCATTTGGAAGTACTCCAGCACAAACTGGTAAAGAGATTAGGAGTTGATGTCAGGGTTGGCAAGCCAAGGGTTGCCTACAAGGAGGCTATTACAAAATTGGCGCAGACAGAGGGTAAATTCATACGTCAAACAGGTGGTCATGGCCAATACGGCCATGTTGTTTTGATGGTTGAGCCGCTGTTGACAGAAGACGGGCGCTGGAGCCGCGATATTGAATTTGAGAGCAAAGTGGCTGCCGATGTTGTGCCGAGAGAGTATATCCCTGCTGTCGAAAGGGGCGCCAGGGACGCTTTGGGCAGCGGTGTGTTGGCGGGCTATCCTGTTAGGGGAGTCAAAGTTACGCTAATTGGCGGCTCATTCCATTCGGTGGATTCTTCAGTCCTCGCTTTCGAGCAGGCTGCCGCAATTGCGGTAGAAAAGGCTCTCAGAGAGGCAACCCCGGTTTTGCTTGAGCCGGTAATGCGGCTTCAGGTAATAGCCCCACAGGCCAATTTCGGGGCGGTCCAGGGCAATTTGCTTGGAAAAAGGGGCGTAATCACAGATTGTCGCCTTCATGGAAATATGCGGGTAATTGATGCTAAGGTGCCTCTCGTGGAAATGTTTGGGTATTCCAGCGAAATTAGAAGTGCTACAGCCGGCCGGGGAACCTTCACTATGGAGCCGTTGAGCTATGAGAAGATCCCCGAGCAGATTGCCAGGCAAATTATTCTTTAAAAATAGTGCTATTTTTTTATATTTGAGCCAGGAGGGTGCCCGTCAAGTTTGTAGGTAAAAATAGCCCTCCAACAGGTGCATTTTTGGTAAATTAGCTTAAAATTCACCTAAAAATGTTTCTGCCATTGGAGGGCAAAAAAATGTATGAAGAAATTTTAGACCAAATGAAAGAA
>JAUVYQ010000054.1 GCA_030603035.1 Phycisphaerae bacterium
ATGTTCATGGAACCCGGGCGCATGCGCCAAGAGATGGAGGGAGAAGTTATTGCAATTATCGACATGCAGGAAGGCAAGATTGTTACTCTAATGCCCGAAGAAAAGACAGCGATGGTTATGGAAGTGGAAAATATACCAGACGAGAATAAAGAACAAAGCCAAGTCAATATGTTCTTCGAAATCAGAAGACGAATTAAGCAAGCTCAGGACGATGAGGATAAATCCGTAGAATTCCTGGGTGAGCAGGAAATTGACGGGCGAGCCGCCATTGGCTATCGTGCTCAAGAAGCGGGGCAAGACATGGTTGTATGGGCCGATTCGGAGAGCCTGCTACCCATTCGGATAGAAAGTTCCATGCCCATAATGATGGACCGCCAGATAATCGTTATTATGTATGATTTTGCCTTCGACATCGAACTCGATGAGTCGCTCTTCAGCTTGGAGATACCGGAAGGATATACCGTCCAAGCCATGCAACTGGATGGTTCCAGACCCAAGGAAGAGGACCTTATCGAAATGTTCCGCACGTGGACAGAAACCACCGATGGCAGGTTCCCCTCAGCTTTAGATATGAACTCAATAAGAGAATTCATCGAAGCCCCTCTCGAAGAAAGAAAAGAAGCAATCGAATTCGATGAAAACCAGGAGCTTTCTTTTAAGCAGGTACACGAGGAGTTTAGTAGGATTTCACAGCAATGGCAGGAATTAACATTGCCACAGCGGCAGTTATGGGAAGAATATGAAAAGAGCTCAGAGCCGGAAGAAAGAAAAAAGAAATTACAGCAGTGGAGAGAGGAATATAAAAAGACCTTGCAACGGCAGAAAGAATTGTTGCAGAAAATGAAGGAAATGAGGGAGCCGATGAATGAAGCGATGGAGCGAGAACATGAGGCAATAAAGCGACGGTATGAGAAATTCGACAAGCCCTTACCACAGCTTGTGCAGGAAACACAAAATACTATGACGCTAATAGTACGTGGCATCATGTTCGCGCAGATGTTGCCTGCTGATAGTGACTGGCATTATGCTGGGAAGGATGTAAAACTCGGTGATGTTAACACGGCGATTTTTTGGTATCGTCCGGCTAATTCAGAGACCTATCGCGTGATTTATGGCGACCTGAGTGTCAGGGACGTGGCGCCGGAAAATCTGTCGAAGTAAATTTTCTGAGTGGTTTTTGGGCAACGACGCAGGGTTGCCCCTTGATGGTGGAGTTTTCGGGCAACCACATAGGATTGCCCCTACCTGATGGCGGCGTGGTAGCTTTGCAGTGACCTTACAGGGGCCGGGCCGGCTTGGTGGGCGGCGATGCCCTTTACGGCGGCGGCGGCAGCGGCGGTCGTGGTAATATAAGGCACCTTGTACCTGATGGCTGCCTTGCGGATATAAGAATCGTCGTATTTGCTTAGCTTGCCGCTGGGAGTATTTATGATGAGCTGAATTTCTTGGTTTTTAATAGCATCTACAATGTTTGGTCTGCCCTCGTGCATCTTGAGGATATGCTCGGTTTTGAGCCCATTTTTCGCCAGGAGCCGATGAGTGCCGTTGGTTGCCTTGATTTTGAAGCCGAGGTTCTGGAATTCTTTTGCAACATCGAGGGCGGCCTGCTTGTCTGTGTCGGTAACGGTTATGAGGACGGTGCCGTGGGAAGGGAGATTTTGTTTTGCGGCCTGCTGGGATTTGAAGAAGGCAAGAGGGAAGGAATCGGCCAGGCCGAGCACTTCTCCGGTCGAGCGCATCTCCGGACCGAGAACAGGGTCAACTTCCGGAAACATATTGAACGGAAAGACGGCTTCCTTTACGCCGAAGTGTGGAATCGAGCGCTGCTTCAAGTTGAGGTCGGAAAGTTTTTTGCCGAGCATAAGCTGGGTGGCGAGTCGAGCCATCGAGATGCCGCAGACCTTGGAGACCAGCGGCACGGTCCGCGAGGCACGCGGGTTGGCTTCAAGCACGTAGACCCGCCCTTCGGGCGGGAATTTCGAATTTTCTCTTGGCCCTTCGGGCGGGAATTTCGAATTTCGAATTTCGAATTTCGAATTTTCTCTTGTTATTGCATACTGCATATTCATCAGGCCGACAACGTTTAATTCCGTCGCTATTTTTCTGGTGTATTCGCAGATAGTGTTGATATGTTTCTTGGGTATGCTGACAGGTGGAATGACACAAGCTGAGTCTCCGGAATGGATGCCGGCCAGCTCGATGTGCTCCATAACCGCGGGGACGAAGGCGTCGGTGCCATCAGAGATAGCATCGGCCTCGGCTTCTATGGCATTTTCCAGGAATTTGTCAATCAGGATAGGACGCTCGGGCGTTACTTCCACGGCGGCAGCGACATAGTGTTTGAGCATATCTTCGTCGTGGACTACTTCCATAGCGCGTCCGCCGAGGACGTAGGACGGTCTTACCATTAAGGGATAGCCGATTCTCTCTGCGATTTGAATGGCTTCGTCAAGGTTGCTTGCCATACCGGATTCGGCCATAGGTATATTCAGGTTTTCCATCATTGCCCGGAAGCGGTCACGGTCCTCAGCCAAATCGATTGTTTCTGGCGAGGTGCCGATTATGTGAACGCCTGCCTGTGCCAGCTCGCCGGCGATATTGAGCGGGGTCTGGCCTCCGAACTGGACGATGACGCCTTCGGGTTTTTCCTTCTCGTAGATGCTCAATACGTCTTCAACAGTGAGCGGCTCAAAGTACAGCTTGTCGGAAGTATCGTAATCTGTTGAGACTGTTTCCGGATTGCAGTTGACCATAATCGACTCGAAGCCCTCGTCGCGCAGGGTAAAGGCCGCGTGGACGCAGCAATAGTCGAACTCGATTCCCTGGCCGATGCGGTTGGGGCCTCCGCCTAAGACCATTATCTTGCGTTTTTTGCTGACCTGCACCTTGTCCGGGGCATTGTAAGTGGAGAAATAATAGGCGGCATTTTCTACACCGCTGACGGGGACGGGTTCCCAGGCCTCGACAACGCCTAAAGAAATGCGGCGCTGCCGGATTTGACTTTCCGGGACGCCAAGTAATTTAGAGAGATACCGGTCGGCGAAACCATCTTTCTTGGCCCGTGTTAACAGCTTATCGGGAAGCTGTTTGCCCTTGTACTTCAGTATTTCTTCCTCGAGCTGGACAAGCTCCTGCATTTGTTTGATAAACCAGCGTTTGATGTGCGTTTTCTCAAAGAGGGCGTCGATGTCAGCACCTTTACGCAGCGCCTCATACATAATGAACTGTCGCTCGCTTGAGGGTGCACTTAAAAGATTCATCAGTTCATCCAGAGCAAGATTGTGGAAATTTTTGGCGAATCCGAGGCCATGACGACCGATTTCAAGAGAGCGGATGGCCTTCTGGAAGGCCTCCTTGTAATTTTTGCCGAGGCTCATTGCCTCGCCGACGGCGCGCATTTGCGTGCCCAGTTTGTCCTCGACGTCCTTGAACTTTTCAAAAGCCCATCGGGCAAACTTGACGACGACGTAATCGCCGGAGGGAATGTATTTCTCAAGCGTTCCTTCTCTCCAGTATGGTATCTCATCGAGCGTGAGCCCCCCCGCGAGCAATGAAGAAACGAGGGCTATTGGAAAGCCGGTGGCTTTTGAGGCAAGTGCTGATGAGCGTGAGGTTCTTGGATTTATTTCGATTACTACGACCCGGCCGGTATCGGGGTCGTGAGCAAACTGGATGTTAGTGCCGCCTATGACCTCGATGGCATCGACAATGTCGTAGGAGTATTTTTGCAGTTGTTTTTGCAGTTCCGGGTCGATGGTGAGCATAGGAGCGGTGCAGTATGAGTCTCCTGTGTGGACGCCCATTGCGTCAACGTTTTCGATAAAGCAGACGGTTATCTTCTGGCTTTTTGCATCGCGGACGACTTCGAGCTCCAGTTCTTCCCATCCGATAACAGATTCTTCGACGAGGATTTGTCCGACAAGACTTGCAGAAAGGCCCCGAGCGGCGATGATGCGCAGCTCCTCGACGTTAAAGACAGCGCCGCCGCCGGTGCCGCCCATGGTATATGCCGGGCGGATGATGACGGGGTAACCGAGTTCTTCTGCGATTTTTTCAGCTTCTTCTACGCTAAAAGCTAATTTGCTTTCCGGCATCTCAATACCGAGGCGGTTCATTGTTTCTTTAAATGCACCACGGTCCTCGCCGCGCTTAATGGCATCGACCTGAACGCCAATTACTTTGACGCCGTATTTTTCGAGCACACCGGCACGGGCAAGCTCGGAAGATAGATTAAGTCCGCTCTGGCCGCCAAGGTTGGGCAGTAGGGCGTCGGGCCGCTCCTTTTCGATGATTTTTGTCATAGTCTGGAGGTCAAGCGGCTCGATATAGGTTACGTCAGCCATGCCGGGGTCGGTCATAATGGTTGCCGGATTGGAATTGACCAGCACTATCTTATAGCCTAACTTGCGGAGCGCCTTGCAGGCCTGGGTGCCGGAATAGTCAAACTCACAGGCCTGGCCGATGATGATGGGGCCGGAGCCGATAATCATAACTTTTTTTATGTCATCTCGTTTCGGCATACTAAATTCTCCTGTTTTTCGGGAACGACGCTGAGCAATTCGGCTTCGGCGAATCCGGCTGAATTGCCGGAGTTGTCTTTAACATTTCGGTAAATATTTTGCCTGGGGCGCGCATATATTGGGGTGGATTAAACTACATAGAGCTTGAGCTGTCAAATAAGAAAACGTTATAAGCCGGGTAAGCAGGATTGATTTCGCAAATATCCCTCGACCACGGTTATTAGCCACCCGCTCGCGCATAAAGATTAATTGAAAAAAGGTAAGTTTAGATAGCAAATTGTCAAGGGAAAAAGACGATGAAGCTGCGTTTGCGAATTAGAAGTTTCCGATACAGCTGCGTCACCGGACTTAGCCAATTTGGCAAAATTCTATCAGCCTTGCAGGGCGGCAAACTCGAAACAGTTACTTTACTGCCCCCGCTTTAGTACCCTGATTGTGTCAGAGCCCTCAAACTTCGTGTCATCAAAAAGCTCGACACTGACGGTCAGTTCTACCAGGCCTTCAACATCTTGTAGCATCTGCTGGGTTTGGTATCGGCTAAGTTTGACAAGCACTTTGTTTGCCCCTTGGTTAGTTCTGCTCCACGGTCGCCCGATTTCTACACTTGAATCAATTTCTTTAGTTAGACTCAGGGTAATACTGTCGGTATTTACATCGGCAATATCATAGCCGTCTGGAAGCACGATAGTGCAGCTAATCCAATTTCCACTGCTTGCAAGATTTAGAGTTTTGGGCATTATTTTAACAGTGGCAGGAATTGGTGTCACAAATTCGTAAGCTCCGATGTCTATTTTCTCGCCTAATATCCGTGGGTTTCCGTCGATGTCGGTTTCACCAGGCCCTGCGACAAACTCGGGGTCACCGGCATCAATGCAGGGAGATTCTTCAAGCAAGTGGTAATCGCCCACAGTAATGATTTGAATGTTACTTATTAGGTAACCTGTGTTGTCAAAGTATGGGTTAAGGTCTATGTTGCCCTGGCCCCAATCTACGGTGCAATCGGTATCACATATTATATTTTGGTCGCCGCCCTGAATGTCGCAGTGTGCAATCCGGATTGAGGTGGCAGCGCCCAAGTTGCCCACTAAGATCTCCGATGCGTTCATAGCAGTATCGCCCCAAAGAATACTGTGGCTTATAGTCAGATTGCTTGATTTGTAGCAGTAGATGGCTCCTGCCGAGCTGGAGGCAACATTTCCACTAATGGTGCAATTGACAATAACCGGATTGCCGGCGTTGTGGCTGTAAATTGCTCCACCGTTAGGCGCGAGGTTGCCGCTGATAATGCAATTTTTTATTATCGGGCTGCTCGCATTTAAGTAGAACCCGCCGCCACCGACCAATGCTGAGTTTGATGTGATTATGCAGTTAGTAATCTTAGGACGTGTTTTGCTGTTTGCACATGCGATACCGCCACCGAAGATCGCTGAGTTATTCTTAACGACACAGTTCGTAATCGAGGGACTACTGTTGTTGTAGCAGTAAATCGCGCCACCCAACAAGGCATATCCATTTGTAATCGTGAGCCCTTTTACGGTTGAATCGGCTTTTTCTGCCATGTAGAAGACAAAGCCGCGGCTTTTACCCTCGCAGTCGATGATGGTGGTATTTACAATCTGAGAGTTGCCGGGGTCAGTGCTGCGGACAGTAATTGCTTTGCCATTGAAGTTTATATTACGATTGCCCAAACCGGAGTATCTTCCAGGCGCGACGATAACGGTGTCTGAGTCTGCACATACGTTGATGGCGGCCTGAATGGTGGTATGTTCTTCAGGCACATAGTGAACCGTTGCCAGTGCCGAATTAGCGATTAGAACAGCAAGAAAACAAATTGTTATTCTTTTGTGTTTCATTTTTCTTCACTGAAACTTTCTTTTGAGTGAAATTACTCACCATTAAAAACTTAAAGTACAACTTCAGAATAAGAGCTGGGAACGTAATACAATATTATCTCGGGTCCGAAACCTGCCGGCATCTGGTCGGTACCCGAACGGTTGAAGAAAAGGTCGCTGTTGCCGCTTAATTCCATAGGTGTATCGGAATAATTAAGTACCGACCCGGCAATCGTTCCGCCTGCGTTGCCGCCGAAGGTGATTCCATTTGCAGCTATGGCGCCATTTAGAGTTTCAAAGTCTCCGATGAAAGAGGCACTAAAGCCGGGAGCCATAAGGAAAGTGCCGGTTTCGTCTCTCAACTCGCCGAATTCTTCGGGCAGGTCAGTGACCGGGTAACTGACGACGGTGCCTGAGAATATTATCTGGTTTGTCCCGGAGTTATCACTCAAATCGCCATTACCAACAATAATGCCGGTTATGGTGGTATTTCCGGTAAAGGTGATAATGTTGGGAGCCTCGATGAAGACGACGCCTCTGAATATTACATTGCCGAAAGTAATGGGGTCGGTTCCGGCGGGTATTCTTACGTTCTCATATTCTGTCAATACATTATTGGGGTCGTAAGTATTCTGGACATAATGCTCAAAATAACCAGGGTTCGGAACCGGGAATTCGGTGGTCGGGGCGCCAAAGTTAACGTGGTTGTCTATGGCATCCTGACCTGTTTCGCCGCCAATCGAAGCCTGTCCTCCCTGCAGTGTGACGGTGGCGTCAGGATTTGTGATGTGGACGTCGCCGGCGATTGACGAGTTGCCGATGATTTCAAGAGCGTCGTTAGCGTCATCTTCAGTTTCGATATAGACACCCGCATCGAGCTCGATATTTGCACCGCTCATGTCGATGTTACCGTACAAATTCAAGGCCCCTTTGGTTGCGACACCATAGTCGAAAACGGTATGGGCCCTTGTTCCGAAATTGTAATTGACCCTTATGGTTCGGTCGAGGCCTCCGGCAGAACCGGTTACGTCCATTTGTAGTATATCGATGTCGCTCGTTGTCTGAATTTCCGCGGAGAAATATTGTGCCGGCGAAGAGTATAGCACAACCGGGTTCTCTCCAGCCCCGATTGAAATATCGTTAGCATAAATAGCAATCGGGATGTTTGAAATGCCGTTTTCTGCCAGATCAGACTGTAGAAAGCTCGCCAGACAGCTAAATCTGTCGTTTGGCTGTGTGGTGCCGGGCATATAAATGCGCCCGAGCCAGAAGCGAAGAATGTCAAGGCCGGATTCAGCGCAGGCCCTTGCACAATCAGCCTTACGCTGGTTCTCGGCAAGCTGTAGATTTGTGCCGGACATCGCTGCCATTGAGACAGCCAGGGCGGAGAATACAAGTACGAATATCATAGATATGATAAGCGCAGCGCCCTTTCGACAAACTATTTTTTTTATGAGTTTCATTTTTCCCCCCCGGAAAATACCCCCACATTAGAAAGAATTTTAGCAACTTCTATTATCCAATTAAACTATAAAATAATGTTTAGATAAAGGCAAAGAAGCCGGCCTAAATAATGTCAAAAGTATGTTGATTGGCTTTTGATGCCCGATAATAGCAATTGATATAGCTAAGGTGTGGCTATAAGGTATTCTCTTGTTCTGCGAAATATGAGCTGCGGGTAAAAGGCGAAGACATAACCCAGGGGAATCCCAGCGAAGCAGCTTTTTGTTTCCACCAGTCGAATTTCGCAGGGGTTACGTATTCGACGACTTCGAGTGAATTTTTTGATGGTTTTAGATATTGGCCGATTGTGATTTTATTGCAGCCCACGTTGCGCAAATCTTTCAGGACCTGCTCGACCTCGGCGTCGGCTTCTCCTAATCCGAGCATAATTGAGGATTTAGTCTGAATACCATCGTAGCTTTCTCCGGCCATTTTAAGCAAGTTCAAGGAGCGTTGATAGTTTCCGCCGGCTCTAACAATCGGGTACAGGGATGGAACCGTTTCGATATTGTGAGCAAATACGAAAGGTAAAGCGTCGCGCAAAATTTTTAGTGCCCGGGCCTGGCAGTTGCGGAAATCGGGGGTTAGTATTTCAAATTTTACCCCGTTAGAAATCTTCTCCCTTCTCGCCGTATTCTTATCGGTTTGTGAATTTCTAACGGGGTGAATATCCGGGCACTTGGCCCTTACTTCGTTAATGCAATCGCGAAAATGGCCGGCGCCGCCATCGGGCAAATCATCGCGGTTGACGCTGGTGATTACCAGGTATTTGAGACCCATTTGCTTTGCCATTTCGGCTATTCTGGCCGGCTCGGTCGGGTCCGGCGGGGCGGGTTTGCCCGACTCTACCGAGCAAAATTTGCAACTGCGGGTGCAGATATTGCCCAAAATCAAGACCGTAGCCGTGCCTCTTGACCAGCATTCGCCGCGATTGGGACAGTTGGCATTGCTGCATATCGTCTCCAGGTCCAGAGAGCTTAATACATTATCAGTGCGGTTGTAGGTCTCGCCGGCCGGTAAAGGCCTGTGCAACCACGGGGGGAGTTTACGTCTCTCGTCTCTCATCTCTCGTCTCTCGTTTTTCGTGTTTAGCTTCACCGGAAGTGCCTTATGAGCAGTTGGGATAGTTTTTCCTTGACCTGACTCATTGAGTAGCGTTTGCCGGTCTCTTTTAATATTGATGTTATTTCTACGCCGTCCAGGCCGCACGGTACTATAAAATCGAAAATAGTCAGGTCATTTTGAATGTTTATTGCCATACCGTGGTAGGTTACGAATTTCGATACGCGCGCGCCGATAGAAGCAATTTTTTTATCGCCGACCCATAGGCCGGGAAAGCCCTTTCGTCTCCGGCTCCTGACGCCTAATTGCTGCAGTAGTTCTGCACCTATCGCTTCGAGCTCTCGGATGTATTCGCTAATGCTGAGGTCAAGCTCCTGCAGATGCAAAATCGGGTAAAAAACCAGCTGGCCCGGATTGTGGGCTGTTGTGCCGCCGCCTCTGCGGATATCAACTACGTCTATATCCTTCTGTGCCAAATCTTCTCGGCTGGTCAGCAGTTTGTTGGCACTTTGCCGGGCACCGAGCGTAATAACTGCCGGGTGCTCAACGATTAAGACAGTATTCGGTATTTCGCCCCGGCGTCTTTTTTCATGCAGTTGGTGCTGTTGCTGCAGAACCTCTCGGTAGTCGGCAAGCCCGCAATCGCAAACACGAAGGGGATTGGCGATTTTCAATTTTCGATTTTCGATTTTCTTTTCCCCTTTTTTGTACCGCAGGGGCCGCAGAAGTTTTTAATTCTGAATTCTATTTATCTTTCTCTGTGTCCTCTGTGGCTAATTTTTTATCACTGTTTTAATTTTAACCGCGGATTGCACAGATTTCACGGATTTTATTTCTTACCGCAGAGAACGCAGAGTCCGCAAAGGCAAAAGTGTATAAGAGTATAAAGCAAGAGAAAAAAATGGAGCGGGGCACATGCAAGATAGGCGCTCCTGAAAACAGGATTATTTATGCTTTAAGCATTTGTCCTGACGCCCCGGGACAATGATCTTGTAAACCCGGTACTTGGACCGGTACTCACCGCTCCACTTGGTATTTTACGGAAACATAGTTAGGTTATCAAGCGATTTTTTTTAAAAATCTGTGTAATCTGTGGTTATTTTTTCCTTTTGCCCCTTATGCTTTTGGCGGATTGTGCAGGCTCAGGTTAAAGGCGTCTTCGGCGGCTTCCTTGAGCACCTCTGAAACGGTCGGATGCGGGAACATTGATTTCCAATCTCCAATTTCCAATTGCCGATTGCCAATTAACAGGCCTGCTGTGGCAATCAGCTCGGTTGCCGTTGCGCCGACCATTGTAACGCCGACGATTTTGTTCGTTGCGTTGTCCTTTACGACCCTTATCTGGCCGACGGTTTCGTTGTGTGCTACACTTCGGCCGTTGGCTTTGAAAAACGACTTTCCTACGGAGACGTCAAGTCCCTCGTTTTTGCAGGCCTGTTCGCTTTTGCCGACGGATGCAATTTCGGGGAATGTATAAACGGCACGCGGTATAAGCGAGTAGTCAGCTATTTTTCCATCGCCGCCTGTAGTGTTGACCGCTGCCACTTCGGCCTCGGCAAAGGCGCCGTGAGCTAAAAAGGTTGTCCCGACGGCATCGCCAATTGCATAGACGCCGGGCACATTGGTCTGCATTTTTTCGTTGACTGCAATTGCAGGGCTGGACATTTTTAGATTAAGAGCTTCGATGGTTTCTTTGTCGACGACCGGCCTTCGGCCAACCGAGACGAGCACCTTTTCGGCTTCGATTGCCTCGCCGTCTTCGAGAAGCACTTTTGCCGGCCCAGCGGTTGTATCGACCGAAGCGACTTTCCGGCTGGTCAGGGCATCAATGCCGAGTGTTTTGAATTCGCGTTCTATCAGTCGGCCGACCCATTCATCCTCCATCGGAATCAATCGGGAAAGCGCTTCAACGATGGTTACTTTCGTTCCTGCGGCGGCATACACGCAGGCCAATTCGCAGCCGATTGCTCCGCCGCCTACGATTACCATTTGATTGGGTATTTGCTCCAGTGCCAGTGCCTCTTTACTGCTGATAACGGTCCGGCCGTCAAACGGTATTGCCGGAATTTGAATCGGCTCTGAGCCGGTAGCGAGGATTATATTGTCGGCCTGGATTTGTGTTCCCGCAGAGCGGGGTCCCTCCATTGGTGAATTATCCGTCTCAATTTTGATTTTATTTGGTGCGGTAACGACAGCCCGGCCTTGCAATATTTGTACCTTGTGGCTCTGGATTAATCCCGTCAGGCCTTTGCGAAAGGCGGTTACTATGGTGTCCTTTCTGGTCTGGATTTTCGGCCAATTAGGGGTGGCTGAGGTGACGTCAACTCCCATCAGAACTGCATGCTTTGTCAGGAGCAAGGTATGTGCCGATGCAAGCAGTGCCTTCGACGGGATACATCCGCAATTCAAGCAGGTGCCGCCGATATACTCTTTTTCGACTACTGCTGCTGAAGCGCCTCTTTGTGCGCATCTGATAGCGGCGGCATAACCACCCGGCCCGCTGCCGATTACTACAACATCAAAACTTTCTGCCATAATTTTAACTCCTTTTTGTCATTTCTTCTTCGGTGCGAAGAGCTGAAACTCCCAGATGGTCGGGCCCTCGGCGGCCTTTAAGATGTTCAGCCGAACATAGCGGGCGGTTACGGGCGAGAATTTTAGTTTTAGTTTCTGGCCGATTTTCGTGCCTTTAGCGAACGTCTGCCATTGGTCGCTGTCCTTGCGCTGCAACTCGAATTGCTGCACGCGGTCGTAGGCCTCACTGAGCATCGAGCGGTCGAACGTCATCGGTTTACCCAGGTCCACTTCCAGCCAGGCCTGCTTCGTACCCCAGTCGGTGGCCCAGCGGGTGGACGGGTCGTTGTCCACGGCCTTGTCCGGGCCGTGTGTGGCCATATTCTGAAAGAAGTTCGAGGCCCTTGCCTTCTTTGCGGTTGCCAGTGAACCGGAGAGCGGGGTGCGTGTGCTGATTTCGCTGGCGGGGCCGTCGAGCTTGAGCACGATGATAGTGTCGAGCTCCCGGCGATGGGCCTGCGGAACTGAAATCTCGATGGCTTCTTCGGTCTGTTTGACGGTAGCGGTTCCGCCGGTCAGCACCAAGCTGGCGATGACCTTTTTTGGGATTGGCGGCAGCGTGATGGTATCGTCGGGCCAATTCAAGATGTGGATGTAAATTGTGTTGCCCTTGTGCGTGCTGGCGCCCCAGGAGCCGGTTTTGAATGGTCCGCCGCGTGTGCCGTAGATGCTCCGGCCGTATTTCTTGAGCCACTGGCCCATTTCCCGGAGCCGCTGAACCTGGCGTGGCTCGATTCGGCCGTCGGGCATTGGGCCGACGTTAAACAGGAGGTTGCCGTCACCGCCGACGACCCACACGAGTGTCTGAATGCACTGCTTGAGCGACTTCATCTGGTCATTTGGTTTCCAGGCCCACTGGCGACAAATTGTCATACAAGTCTCCCAAGCACGACCGGTCTGGAATTTGCCGATTCTCTGCTCGGGTGTGTCGTGGTCGGCCGGGAGGCCTGCCCGGTTGTTGATGATGATGTGGGGCTGAAGCCGGCGAATCATCCTGAAGAGGTTTTCCGAGTCCCAGTCCTTTGCCGAGCCGCCCAGGCTGTCGAACCACATGATGTCAAGGCGGCCATAGTTGGTGCACAGTTCGCGAATCTGGCCGTGGAGAAACTTAATGTAGCGAGAATGGTTCTCGGTGCGGTAGTCGGGATGATACCAATCGACGGGTGAGTAGTAGTAGCCGAGCTTCAATCCGGCCTTGTGGCAGGCGTTGGCCAGCTCCTTTACCACGTCACGCTTGAACGGTGAGTTAGTGATTTTGTAGTCGGTCAGCTTGCTGTCGAACATCGAGAAGCCATCGTGATGTTTTGAGGTGAACACCAGGTACTTCATACCGGCGTCTCTGGCGAGCTGCACCCACTCGTCGGCGTTGAACCTGACGGGGTTGAACTGCTTGTAGAGGTTGTCGTATTCTTCAGCGGGGATGGTGCCTCTGCCGCCGCGACCTCGCCGCTCGCCGCCTCGGGACCAGCCGATTTCTGTACCCTTTAGACTCACCGGCCCCCAGTGGATGAACAGGCCGAATTTCGTTTCGCGCCATCGCTGCATGTCCTGCTCGCCGGCGTGTAGATAATCTTTAGATTCCTTCGGGCCACTGGTTTTGCCCTGTCCGGCAGAACAGGCAGTAAGCAAACATACCGCCAATCCCAGGCACACTACAAGTAACCACTGAATTCGTTTGTTTTTTAGCATACTTCTTATCCTTTCCATTTACAGAATACGGATTCGTTCGGAAGCAATAATATAGCAGAAAGGCACAGAAAACGAAAGTTAAGGTTTTTGGTTTTTGCGCCAAATCGAACAAAATCTAATGCAAATACGGCCTGCGATTATCTGAGAATACTGGTGTGTGCTGCGTCGAACATTCTAACTCCGCCGGTGTCCAGTTGTAGAATCAGGCCCTTTTGGGGGTCTATACCGATGCAATTGCCGGCGAATTTGGTGCCGTTGAAGATGAGCGTTAATCTATGGCCTAACTGGACGCTTAATTTACGCCATTGGTCTGTTAATTTTTTGCTGTTTTTCTCAGCTACTTCGAGCCAGTAGTCTAATGAGGTAAGTAATCTTTTTGCCAGTGAGATGCGGTCACATATTGAGTGACTTTCAATGTCGATACTTGTTGCGATTGGTTGTAATTCGGCAGGGAAGGAGTTTTTCTTTTGGTGGCAGTTTATTCCGATACCAATGATGTAAGTTCTGCGGCCGTTATACATTCCTGCTTTCGCAGGAATGATATTGTCACCCTCGCGAAAGCGGGGGGTTGATTCGAGCAGGATACCGGCGACTTTTTTGCCGTTGAGGATTATATCGTTTGGCCATTTGATTTTTGCTTCGGTGCCGCCGATTTTGCCCAGCCCATCGGCGACTGCCACGGCGCAGGTGAGCGAGAGCAGCTCAGCGTTACATTTGCAATCAGTTAAAACGATTGAACAAAGAATGCTGTCTGCGGCGCCGCTGTGCCATTTTGTGCCGGCTCTGCCACGGCCTGCGGTTTGCTCTTCGGCAAAGATTACAAGGCCGTCGTTTTTTTTATTTTTTGCGTATTCGGCAGCGACGTCGTTGGTGCTCGAAGTACGGTTATAGACAACTATTTTAGCGCCGATGCGTTTGGTTTTTAGATTTGTTTTTATTTTGTCAGGGTCGAGCTGGTCATTTTTTGGCATAGCTTTGATTACCTGTCGAGTCCAATGTCAACGGCTCTTGCGGAATGAGTGATTGCGCCTACGGCAATTCTATCAATGCCGCATTGGGCAATAGCGGAAACGCTGCTCAGCGTTATGTTCCCTGAGGCCTCGAGTAACGGTTTTTTTCTTTTTCCGCGCATTTCGTTTCGCATGTCCACGGCGTGCTTCAACTGCCATTGGCCCATATTGTCGAGCAGCACGATATCGATTCCTGGAATTTTTAACACGTGATTGAGCTGGTCGTCGACGTGGTCGACCTCTACGGCGATAAATTTGGCGCCTTTTATCTTCTTGGCTCGTTCGATTATTTTTTTTAGTTTCGGGTAGAAGTTTCTGCCGAGCTGTGCAAGATGGTTATCTTTAATCAGGACGGCGTCATATAATCCCAGTCGGTGATTATGTCCGCCGCCGCAGCGAACGGCGTATTTTTCGAGGATTCGCCAGCCGGGCATTGTCTTTCTCGTATCGTAAATCTTTGCTTTTGTCCCCTGAATGGCTCGCACGAATTTGCGCGTTGTCGTGGCTATTCCGCTGAGCCGCTGCAGGAAATTGAGCATAACGCGTTCGGCACTTAGCGTGGAGCGCAAAGGGCCTTCGATTGTAGCGATTTTGCATCCGACGTAAGCCGACTGGCCGTCTTTTACGAGGATCCTTAACTTGAGTCTTTCGTCGAAAATTTTGAGGATTTCTCTGGCGACGTCCATTCCGCATACCACTATTTCCTCGCGTGATATGATATTCGATTTGGCCATAGTATCGTCTTTGAAGAGGAGCTCGCTGGTCATATCGCCCCGCCCGAGGTCTTCTTCGATTGCCATTCGGATTAGGGGACGTACTTTTGCAATGTTAAGTTTTTTCATTTTACTTTTTGCCTTTTACTTAGCCACAGATTTCACGGATTTTTGCCACAAAGGCACCAAGGCACTAAGACTTATCCATACTTGTTTTTTGAACTTTTATTTTTTTTGTAACTTCGTGTCTTCGTGGCTAATTTTTTTGCTTTCTTTTTACTTGACTCAATGAGCACAAATTCCGGCAGCTCTTTTAACTCGCGCAATTGGTCCCGCAGGAAAGCCGCCCGCTCAAAATCAAGGTTCTGGGCTGCTTCAAGCATTTCCTTCTCAATCTGCGAAGCCAGCTCAACCTTCTCATATTCGCCGCTGTCGAACCGAACCGCCTGGCGGGCAACCTGCCTTGCTTTTATCTGCTCGGTTAAGCTTTTGCGGATTTCCTTTTTTATCGTTTCGGGCGTAATATTGTGTTCTTTATTGTATTTTAACTGAATTTTACGGCGTCTGTTTGTTTCGTCAATAGCTTTTTGCATCGATTCGGTAACTTTATCGGCGTATAAAAAGACGGTGGCGTTGATATTTCTTGCAGTTCTGCCGATTGTT
>JAUVYQ010000239.1 GCA_030603035.1 Phycisphaerae bacterium
CAAGCGTTGGCGTGATGCGAATATGGCTTGGCGTTGGGCAGGGACCGTGTTGCTGGAGGTGGAGAAGCGTTTTCATCGGATTAAGGGTTATCGTGACCTGCCGATTTTAGTTGAGAAATTAAAGGAAGCAGTTGACCAGAAAGAGGCTGTAGCGTAGATTATGAAACCGTTCCGACCGTGTGGTGAATTTCAACGACAAGTGGGACAATCTCTATGATACGAGTCATTAGCGATCAGGATTCGCTCTGATTTTCCCAGTTGCCATCACTGAGAACAGGCGCCTCAAATGAGCCATTGACGAGCGTCTGAGCGTTCGCAGCCGAGTGTAACATCAATGAAATAATTAAAAGTAAAACTAATTTCTTCATTTTCCAGCATCAATCCATTCTTTACGACCTCATTGCGTCACTGCCGGTGTTTCTTTCCAATCTTCCCGAAAGAACAAATTTGCCTCTTTCGCTGCTTACTTATCATGAATTTCAGGCCATAAATTAATCTTCGCCTGACCACTTGAACTACGCATAATTAATTTCGACTCTTGGTTTTTCAGGTCTTGGATCAGTTCGATTTTTTCAGCTAACTGTTCAGTTAACTGGTGAGGCTGACGTACATAAACCACCACCGCAGCGGGACCGAACCATTGCCCAGCTTTTACATTGTATGTCTTTTCTTCGGTAAGGAAGAATCTATCCGTAGCTATTTTTTCAGGTAGAGGCTTCGGTGATATGAACGCCACGTAGTCGCTCATGTTAAGCCAGTTTGTCCCGCGGTACTGAGTTACAGAGCCCGGCGATTCGGGCAGCCAGCGAGCCTGCAGTGGAAACAACTGTCCCACTGAGTAACTTGTACTGTTCTTGGCATAGAAGATAGTCGAATAGACCGTGGCTTCGTCAGGAAGCGATACCACAGTTATGTACTGGTCAATATCATTGTTTATAGGTCGTTTGACGGTGACCCGCATGCCTTGGCCGTTATGGGTTTTCTCGAAATTTTCCAGACTGGGTTTGCCAACGTGTCCTATCACACCGCTATCGCGAGCCCAGGGAAAATAAAATGGCGGGTCGGGAAATGTGTCAATCCCTTCCTGCGGCATAATATGTATCCCCTGGCCATACGAATGCCAGGATACAGTTACTATTTTTTTACCGTTGCGATGGACCGCCACCCTGGCGTCCGGATACTGGTGCACGCAATATGAATCCGCCTCGGCAACATCATACGCCATAGAGGCGCTGGTCCAGTAATTGTGCGTTTGCCAGCAAAGGGCCCACGTAAACACCTGTTCACAATGGTAGCCGAAGTCAAAATCACATACACTTCCATTGCCGCGATTGAGCTGCCGTTTCCGCAGAAACTGCACCGCCCTGCTTTCATAGGCCGAAGCCTCACTTTGTCCTCTGGCAGTAGCATGCCAGTTGGAATAGTAGATGTGGTTCATGTCCTTGTAGGCCCAGTCACTTCCGTGGGGGTATGCTGAGTCGCCGTCGGCCAGCAGTAGAACCTTTCCAACGTTATCCCACATCGCAGCGTGGCGGAATGAAAACGCCTGCGGTATGGGGTTGCCGAATGTTTTATATGCCATTTCGCCTGCGGACAGCGAGCCGTAGTAAAGATTATAGCACGGATGGAAGAACCCGTGATTTTCCAGGGTGTAATCGGCAAAGATATTCCACCCACTTACCCAGTACGAAAGTGGATGGCCGTCCACAATGGTCGTATCATCTGTACTATCGCCCGGCATAGAGACCGAGGCAATAACCCATTTCTTGGTCCATTCGTCCCAGGACGATGCTCTTGGATCGGACGATAATTTATTGGCAGCAAATGCTAAGAGCTGCGCATTCCAGATCCCGTCCTCGGCTGCGGTATTACCGGGCTTGTAGTTAGGGATGGGTTTCTTGAGGGCTTCTGCCTCGTCGGCCAGCACCTCCTTTACCATATCGAGGGTACTCTGGCTGAGAATCCTTTCCTGCAGATGTGCTGCCCAGGCGGCACCGGTAAATTTCAAGGCCGCCTGGAAACTGGGTCCTCCCCACCAGCTTGCTGTTTTTCCCGAATAGTTCTTGTTGGTCAGGCATAGTGACCGTAATGTTTTTTCCAGGTGATCTTCTAACGTCGATCGTAGAATGCTATATTTAGTGAAAGAACGGTGTGAAGGTTTGCCAGTTAGCAACACCCCCAGCGCTAAGCACATATTACCGTTTCCCCGGGCCCAGGGAACGCCGGCGCCGGCGGCATCGTAGTATCCTCCTCCCTTTTCCAGTTCACTGCTGTTGACCCAATATTTCCGCTCTGCCCGACCAATAAAATCTTCAATTAATTGCAGATAAATCTCCTGCCGCTCGCTGGCTGTCAGCGTTTCAGAACGAGGTTGAAATTCCTTCGAATTGAGTTTTGGCGCATCTGCCGCTATAACCCGGCCGCAGATGCCCATTAAGGCAAGCCAACCAACAACAATACAAACAATTAACAATTTTGACTTCACTGTTCTCATAATCAAATCCTCCAAAAAAAACGTTAAAGAGCCTGTTGCACAATGATTTTCGGATCCAACCGTTGGATCCGATGGCTCTCTGGGTCAGACGGCTCAATTCTCTGTTTCCCATACAGCCCTTATTAACTTTTTTATATGTCATCGTGTTTTGCCAATAAATCAAGCAAAATTACAGAAGAATTTGCTATCTAATCCATAACTG
>JAUVYQ010000384.1 GCA_030603035.1 Phycisphaerae bacterium
GGCCAGAAGACCTGGTCGTCTTTGTCCCAGCTTCTATTATGCGTTCCGCCATCGTCGTCGCAATCAGTGCCAAAGCTGTATAACATAAAATCGTCGCCGATTCGTTTATAGACAAGTGGGCTTCCGCTGAAAGGGTCGGTCGGCAGGGCTTTGAGATGGCCGGCTGAGACAAGCTCATCAAGTTTTTCAGGCAACTGGCCTTTATCGGTTTTGTAACGCAAAAGTGCCAGCGTCGTAATCAGAGCATCGGTTTCAGCCCTGCTCCGAGCGAATAACTGCGCAACTCTAACGAACGCCGGGCAAAACAACTTAACGAAAGCATTTTTTTCCTTTATTTTTTTAATCTCTTTATCGGGCTCAATTTTTTCGTTTTTCCACTGCCACGGAGTTTTTTGAGCTACGAAGTCAAGGTATTCATACAATTTCTCTACTGCTTCGGTCGTCTGGTGTCGTTGAAGCTTCTCCAAAGATTGTGCTTGCCGGCTTCGCATAGGCAGCATCGGCTTAACGGATTCCATATGTATCTGACCGCCGCCCTTTCCATCGTCAGTAAAAATTCTCTGAATAATATCTAACATCATGAACTTCTCGGCCCGCATATCTGGTATGTTACTTTCATCTGTAGAAAGCTGCTCTATTTGCCTTTGCAGGGACTTCATTGAGGCTTGACTCATTTCTGTTCTGTCAAGAATGATAAATGCAGTTCGTACGGCGAGGGCCCTGATGGATATTCCCACGAATTGCTCAACCAGAAACTTAGGCCCCATCTGGTGTAAACCAAAACGATAGCATGTTACTATATCCTTCATAGCTTTATCGATATTGCCCTGTGCTGCATTTAGTTTTGCACGCCATGTAATTGCACGGCCAAGTTGCCTAAACTTGTTCAATTCCGGCAGTGGAATTTCCATCGCGATGCCATCTTTAGAAGACCTCTGGAGCCAATAATATGGCTTTTTCGTTCCGAGTTCCAATTGCGACAAAGCTTCGGAGTTCGACTGCACCCATTGTCTTAGTAGCGATTGTTCTTTGGCAGAAAGCTCGGAAAGCCAAACCGGCCGTGGCCTGCGGGAGAGGGTTGTTGTTAATTCTTCCCCGCTTTCAACATATAGGTCGATGGCCTTTTGATAAAAAGGTGC
>JAUVYQ010000061.1 GCA_030603035.1 Phycisphaerae bacterium
CGTCAAGCATCTTAACGAGGGAAAAGAAACTCTGCATAAGGACGTCATCTATCTGGGCAGGGAAGATACCGATGCGATGCTGAGCTGCGAGGCGGCCATGCAGTATAACGACGGCTATACCGAAAATGTGCTGGTCTTCGCCAACAATATCCGCAATATCGACGGGGGAACACACCTTTCGGGCTTTAGAACTGCGCTGACACGGACGATGAATTATTATGCCAGAAGCAATAATTTGTTAAAGAACGGCCAAACGACGACCGGCGAGGACCTGCGAGAGGGATTGACCGCGGTCGTGGCGGTGAAACTTGCCGACCCCCATTTTGAGGCCCAGACCAAGGTGCGACTGACTAATCCAGAGGTGGGCGGCTTCGTTGAGACCACCGTTAACGAGCAGCTTGGCCATTTCTTGGAAGAGCATCCCGCCGAGTCAAAACGCATCTTGGGCAAGGCTATTCAGGCCGCTGCAGCCAGAGAGGCAGCCAGAAAGGCCCGCGAGCTGACCAGACGCAAAGGTGCTCTGAGCGGTACAAACCTGCCCGGCAAATTGTGGGACTGTGCAAGTAAGGAAAAGGCGGCTACCGAGATATTTATCGTGGAAGGCGACTCGGCCGGCGGCTCGGCAAAGGCCGGCCGTGACAGAAACATCCAGGCAATCCTGCCGCTGAAGGGAAAAATCCTTAATGTTGAAAAGGCCCGCCTCGAAAAAATGCTTGCACACGACGAAATCCGAACCATTATTAGCGCCCTGGGAACCGGCATCGGCGCCGACGACTTCGATTTAGACAGGTGCAGATACGGCAAGATAATATTGATGACGGACGCCGACGTCGATGGCGCCCATATTCGAACACTGCTGCTGACCTTTTTCTTCAGGCAAATGCCCGAGTTATTTCTCAGCGATATGATTTATATTGCCCAGCCGCCCCTGTATGAGATTAGGGTTAAGGGCCGGAAGAAATCTGAATATATCCTTAGCGAAGGTCAAATGCGCAAGCGCATGATCGCTCGCGGCCTCGAAGGGACGGAGCTGGTCATCAAGAATGGTAAAAAAACACGCAAAGTTTCGGACAAAAAACTCGCCGGCCTTGTAAAACTCCTCGCCGATGCCGAACGCATCGTAGCTGTTCTGGGCAGACGCGGCATTAACTTCGCCAACTTCATTCAGGCCTATTATGACGGCAGCCGGCTTCCGCGGTTTCGTATCTGCGCCGAAGGCCAGGAGGAGATTTATTACGACAAGGCCGACTATGAAAAACGCCTCGTGCAACTAAAGCGGCGCATCAAAGCCCGGACCGAGGTTGACGAGGAGGAATCAATTGTTGCCGAGGAGCTCCACGAGGTCAGCCGAATCAATCAGATAAACGAGAAGCTCAAAGACCAGTTCAGCCTCGACTTGAAGGATTTCCTCGAACCTCGATACTCGATGCCGGATGCTCGCAAAAGACGAAAATCGAGAACCGAGAATCGAGAATCGAGCAGTGAGCCTCGCCCCTCCGAGGGGCTGGGCGAGCAGCGAGCAACCAGGTTCCAGCTCATCAGCAGCGCAGACAGATATGACGTCGGTTCGCTCGGCGATATTTGTTCGACCATCAGACAAATTGGCGGCAAAGGAATTGAGATAAAGCGATTCAAGGGTCTGGGCGAAATGAACGCCGAGCAGTTGTGGGATACCACGATGAATCCCGGCACAAGGACGCTGCTCAGTGTCAAGCTCGACGATGCCGGCGAGGCCGACAGACTCTTTAGTATATTGATGGGCAGCGATGTGGAGAAACGCCGAAACTTTATCCGCGACCACGCCCTCGAAGTGCAGAACCTTGATATTTAGAGCCTATCCGAATAACACCTGAATTGCCGATATATTCAAAGGCAATGGTGCCTTTGAAAGGATTCAGGGATGAAAAAACGAAAAACAAAGAATAAATACAGGATTTCAGACGAATTATGGGAAAAAATCGAGCCGCTGATACCGAAGCACCCGAATACACATCGTTTCGGCGGTGGCAGGCCAAGGGTGCCGGACCGCAAGGCCATGGACGGAATTCTTTTTGTACTCCGGACAGGGTGTCAATGGAACGCCTTGAACGAGACTGGTATTTGTTCAAGCAGCACAGCGCACTCGCGATTTCAGGAGTGGACCAAAGCCGGTGTTTTTCAGCAACTCTGGGCACTGGCTCTGAAAGACTATGACCAGTTGAAAGGGATAGATTGGTCCTGGCAGTCGATGGACGGTGCCATAACAAAAGCCCCGCTTGGTGGGGAAAAAAACCGGCCCAAACCCTACGGATCGGGCCAAAAAAGGCGTTAAACGAAGTTTGCTGACCGAGGCAAGTGGTGTGCCGATCGGCCTGGCAATCGATGGAGCAAATCGCCATGACAGCAAGATGGTGCAGGCAACGATAGAGAGTATTGCGGTAGAGCGTCCTGAAGCTACAGAGCAAGAGCCTCAAGGTATGCCTCTGGATAAGGCTTACGATTCCAGTGAGGTACGAGATTTGGTGAAAGAGTTTGGTTATACAGCCCACATTCGAGCCAGAGGCGAAGAAGCCCAGGCGATCAAACATGAAGTCGGCTTCAAAGCTCGCCGATGGGTTGTAGAGCGGACGCATAGCTGGATGAACCGCTTCCGCCGCATCCTGACGCGGTGGGAAAAGAAACCTGAGAATTATTTGAGCTTGCTTCATTTTGTCTGTGCTATAATTACGTTCCGTTGTTCAGGGTTATTCGGATAGGCTCTTAATGCTGGATGCTCGTAAAAGGAGAGAATCGAGCATCGAGTATCGAGAATCGAGCATCGAGTTATGTTTGAGTTATTGACTGAGAAATTCAATTTAGTTTTCAGGTCGCTGTCCGGCCGGGGACGGATTACCGAAGCGAATATCTCAGATGCTATGCGCGATGTCCGCAAGGCCTTTCTGGAAGCGGACGTCAGCTACAATGTGGTAAAGCAGTTCTGTAAAGATGTTACGGAAGCGGCCATCGGCGCTGAGGTGATAAAAAGTCTTCATCCCGGCCAGATTCTGGTAAAAATCGTCAACGATGAGCTTACAAAGCTGATGGGCCCGGTCGATAGCAGTGTTTATTTTGTCTCGCCCGGGCCTACCATAATTATGTTAGCCGGGCTGCAGGGCGGTGGTAAAACCACCACCGCCGCGAAACTCGGCAAATACCTGGTCGGAAAGGGCAAGAAAACACTTTTAGTGGCTGATGACCTGCGAAGGCCGGCCGCCATTGAGCAATTGGTTGTTCTGGGCCGGCAAGTTAATATCGATGTTTACAGTGAAGAAGGCAAAAATCCGGTCAAGGTTGCAAAAAATGCTGTAAAGCACGCCCGCAAGAACGGTTACGATGTGGCATTGCTCGACACAGCCGGCCGACTGCATATAGATGAAGAAATGATGGCCGAGCTGGCCGACGTCGCAAAGGCTGTCAACCCGCACCAGATTTATTTGATCTGCGATGCGATGACCGGTCAGGACGCCGTTAATTCCGCCAAAGAGTTCAACGAGCGGCTGGAGCTCGATGGCGTCATCCTTACAAAACTGGACGGCGATGCCCGCGGCGGAGCTGCGCTGAGTGTCAAGGCCGTAACCGGAAAGCCCATTAAGTTCATCGGCGTCGGCGAAAAGCTGGACAAGCTTGAAGAATTTCACCCCGACCGTATGGCCGGCAGAATCCTCGGTATGGGCGATGTGGTAACGCTTGTCGAGAAGGCACAGGAGCATTTCGAGGCCGAAGAGGCGGAGAAACTGCAAAAGAAAATGGCCAAGGGCAGCTTTGGCTTTGATGATTTTCTCAAACAAATGCAGGCCGTCAAAAAAATGGGCGGTATTAAGGATATGCTCAAAATGATGCCCGGAATGGGAGGGCAGCTTGGTGAACTGGACCTTGACGGGGGGGAACTGGGGCAAATGGAAGCAATTGTGTATTCGATGACGCCGGCCGAACGTCGCGACCCAGATATTATAGATTTGTCGAGACGAAGACGGGTCGCAGAAGGGGCTGGTGTCCAAGTCAACGATGTTTCCAGTCTGGTAAAGACGTTTAGGCGCAGCCGGGATATGATGAAGACAATCAGCGGTGGAAGCTTCGGCGGACTTAAGAGTCTATTTTCCGGCGGATTTAATATGGAGACATTAAGCGCGGCTATGACTGGCGGCAGAAAAATAAAGCAACGCTCAAAACGAAAAAGAATCATAAAGCGAAGAGGAAAAACGAAACGGCGATAAAACAGAAGATTTCGATTGAGCAATACCTGAGAAAATTGGCTCGGTTTGCTGACAGCGAGTATGGTAATATGATAAGAAGCCAATTCAAGGATATCGAAGGCGGCAGTGAACTGGCAATGCTGGCGGCACCGAGCGCCGAGGAATTAGAGCAATTAAAAAAGGCAGTGGCGATAATGACGCCGGACGAAAAACAAAAGGCCGATAGCTTGACCGATGAACAAATACAAAGAATAGCAAGTGACGCACAGGTTGACCCCGCGAATTTTGCTATTTTCATAAACGGGTACACTTTACATTGCAGACGTGTTTCGTGAAATGCTAAAAACATACATAAAAGAAATCTTCAAAGTCACCAAAAGAGGTGATGCCCGGGAAGAAAGCTATTATAAAACTCTGGAATCGCTGGTCGGGAGTTTTGCGCAATCAATAAATAGGGCAAAAACGGAAATAACGATTCTGCCGAAGAAAACCGAAGCAGGCAACCCGGATTTTCGAGTGTGGGATGGTAAACAGCACATAGTTGGCTACATTGAAGCAAAGCCCCCCACCGAAGAAAACCTTGATAAAATTGAAGAATCAGAGCAGCTAAAGCGATATCGCAGTGCTTTCGCCAACGTGATTTTGACGAATTTCTTCGAGTTTCGTTTGTACCGAAATGGCAGTTTGATCGATAAGGTTCAAATAGGCCGACCGTTCATCGCCAGAGAGCTCAAACTTGTCCCTCCCGTGGAAAATAAAGACAAGTTTCTTGATTTGTTAAACAAGTTCTTCACTTTTTCCCTTCCGCGAACATATACACCAAAAACACTCGCAGAAGCTCTTGCCTGCAGAACACATTATCTCCGTGAGCAGGTGCTTTTGGAGCTTGACAGAAACAACGGCAAGCTTGCAGGATTTTACGAGGCGTTTCAACAGCATTTGATTGCTGGTCTTACAAAAGAAGATTTTTCGGATATGTATGCCCAGACTATAACCTACGGGCTTTTTGCAGCGAGCACCCGATGTAAGGAGGATTTTAACAGAAGACTTGCTTTTGACAATATCCCAAGGACTATAGGTATCCTACGTGATGTGTTCCGGTTCGCTTCTCTTGAGGAGCCGGGAGAACAACTTAGTTGGGTAATCGATGATATTGCAAATGTCCTTGCGGTTGCAGATGTAAAACGGATTCTGCACCGATATTTTGTCGAAGGCAAGGGTAAGGACCCAGTTGTACATTTCTACGAAACGTTTCTTGCCGAATACGACCCCAAGGAAAGGGAGCAGCGAGGCGTATATTACACTCCTGAACAGGTCGTCTCCTATATTGTGCGCTCGTTGAACATTATCTTAAAGGAATACTTCAACAAATCGGATGGTTTTGCAACCGATTCGGTAACTGTACTTGACCCTGGTGCAGGGACTTTGACATTTTTGGCAGAAGCAGCAAGAGTTGCGGTTGAGGAGTTCGTGGATAGCTATGGGACAGGCGGCAAAAGTGAGCTAATAAAGAAGCACATTTTAAGAAACTATTATGCCTTTGAATTGATGATGGCTCCTTATGCTATTGGACATTTGAAGATGGGTTTCCTGCTTGAAGAGTTAGGTTATAGGTTGGCTGAAGACGACAGGTTCAGGCTCTACTTGACAAACACACTCGACATGAAGGAACTCGCAGAAAGCAACCTGCCGGGTATGAGTTCATTGTCGGAAGAATCTCACGCCGCAGGGGTGGTAAAGAAAGAAAAACCAATTCTCGTTATTGTGGGTAATCCACCTTACTCAGGACATTCGGCCAACAAGGGCCCGTGGATAAGCAAGGAAATCAAAGAATACTACAAAGTCGATGGCAAGGATTTGGGGGAGAGAAATCCTAAATGGCTTCAAGATGATTATGTAAAGTTTATTCGCTTCGCTCAATGGAAGATACAGCAGGCAGGTGAAGGACTACTGGGTTTCATTACCAACCACAGCTACTTGGACAACCCTACATTCAGAGGGATGCGACAATCTTTAATGAAAAGTTTCGAGCATATCTATCTGCTCGACCTGCATGGCAATAGCAAGAAAAAGGAAAAATGCCCTGATGGCTCAAAAGATGAAAATGTATTCGATATCCAGCAAGGCGTTGCAATCATCCTGGCAGTTAAGAAAAAAGGAATGAGGAAAAAGATATCACATAGCGACCTCTGGGGACTGCGCGAAGCCAAATATGGTTGGCTTAAGGACAATGACATCAAAAGCACAAAATGGAAGAAGCTAACACCAACGTCAGAGTTTTATTTCTTTGTGCCGAGAGATGAAAAACTATTAGCTGGTTATCAAAAGTATCCGAAAGTCACGGATATATTCCCCACTAATAGCGTGGGGATAGTAACAAGCCGTGATAAATTCGTCATTGATGCCAACAGGGCAGAATTGAAAAAACGTATAAGAATGTTCCGTGATGAAAATATCCCCGATAGTATCATAAAGCAGGCTTTTGACTTGAAGGATAAGGCCAATTGGAAAACAAAAGATGCCCGGAAAAAAGTAAGAGCAGAGAAGGATTGGGAAAAGCAAATAATACCTATTCTCTACCGCCCATTTGACCGGCAATGGATTTTCTATAATGACGCGGTAATAGAAAGAACCCGAAAAGATGTTATGCGGCATATGAGGCGGGCCAATTTGGCACTTTGCGTTGGGAGGGCCGGACAGGTTGTCGGTTTGGAAAAAGCTTGGAATGTTGTATTCTGTGCGGAATGTATTGCGGATCTCAATCTCTTTTATCGAGGCGGGAACGCGAACTTGCCGCTTTATCTTTACCCTGACGAAGATTTATATAACAACGCTAAGACTAACACGTACCAGCGCGAAGTCAATATCGAAAAGCGAGTATTCGAGGCGCTAAAAAAGGCGTACGGCAAAAAACCAAAGCCGGAGGCAATATTTTATTATATATATGCAGTTCTGTATTCGAATATTTATCGCCAAAAGTACGCAGGGTTTTTGAAAAGCGATTTTCCACGAGTTCCATTCTCCCACGATTATAGCTTATTTCTCGCGATGGGAAAATCAGGTGAAAATTTGGTTGATTTGCATCTGATGAAATCGAAGAAGCTGAATAAGCCGGTAGCCAGGTTTGAGGGTAAGGGTGATAATCTTGTAGCAAAAATAAAATATGATGAGAAGAAAAGTTTGGTATACATAAATGCCGGGCGACATTTCGGGCCTATCGGTAAAGATATGTGGGAATACCAAATAGGCGGTTACCAGGTTATGGCTAAGTGGCTCAAAGATAGAAAAGGTCGTCGGCTTTCACTGGAGGATATTAAGCATTATTGCAGAATTGCAACGGCGATAAGAGAGACAATAACCGTCCAGAAGAAGATAGACGGAATTTATACAGATGTTGAAAAACACTGTGTTAGTATCTAAAGAATTAGGCAGACGTGTTTCGTGACCCCGATTGTATCGGGATTGCGGGAATTGATTATAAACACTTAACGAAGGAGACGATTATGGCAGTAAAGTTGAGACTGACGAGGATTGGTAGGCGGCATCGGCCGTTCTTTAGAATCAATGCGGTCGAATCGCGCACGCCGCGTGACGGTAAAATACTTGAAAAGCTGGGCCATTACGACCCAATTGAAAAAGACCCCGCCAGGCAGGTTGTGCTCAACCGCCAGCGCGTAGAGTACTGGCTCGATAAAGGAGCAATACCGTCCGACACCGTTTCGCAAATTCTGCTTCGCCACGGTATCGAGCATAAATATGCCGAAGTTAAGGCTGCGCGTCGAGAAAGAGCCAAGGCGGTAGCCCGTGCCAAAGGCAAGCTGTTTACAAAAGCTGAAAGAATGACCGCCGAGAAAGCCGCTAAGGCAGCCGAAGAAAAGGCCAAGGCCGAAACTAAAGCCAAGGCCAAGGTTGAAGCCGAGACAAAAGCCGAGGCTGAAGCTGTGGAAGAAAAGGCGGAAACTAAAGTAGCGGAAGAGAAGGCCAAAGTTGAGGTAGTTGAAGAAAAGGTCGAAGCTGAAGCTGTGCAAGAAAAGCCCGAAGCTGAAATAGTGGAAAAAGAGGCCGAAGCTAAAGTGGCGGAAGAAAAGCCGGAACCTGAAGTAGTGGAAGAAAAGGCCGAGGCCGAAACAGTGGTAGAAAAGACCAAGGCCAAAGTAAAGACCAAGGCCAAACCAAAGACCAAGGCTAAAGCAAAGGCCAAGGCCAAAGCTGAAAAAGAGACCAAGGCAAAAACCAAGACCAAAAAGAAAACAGCTTCGAGCGAAAAGACAGACGAGAGTGATGAGAATTGATGTTCTTACTCTTTTTCCGGAGATGTTCGAATCGCCCCTGAGCCGCTCGATATTAAAGAGGGCTCAGGAGGCGGGCATAGTTGATATCGTTCTTACTAATATAAGGGATTTCGCCACTGACAATTATAAAAAGGTTGATGATAAGCCGTATGGCGGCGGGCCGGGTATGGTTATGATGCCCGGCCCGGTCTTTGACTGCTTTGAGTATGTCGGGAAATTATCGCCGGAAAAAGGCCGAGTCATCCTGCTAACCCCACAGGGACAGAAATTTAATCAGACAAAAGCGGCCGAATTAAGCGCCGAGAATCGGCTCATCTTAATCGCCGGCAAATATGAAGGATTCGATGAGCGAATTCGCACCGGCCTCGGCGCCGAGCAAATCTCAATAGGAGATTATGTTTTAAGCGGCGGTGAACTGGCGGCTATGATAATCATCGACGCAGTGGTCAGATTGTTAGCTGGTGCGCTTGGCGATGAAGACTCGCCGAAAGACGATTCATTCAGCACGGGTCTGCTGGAGTATCCGCAATATACAAGGCCTGAGGTCTTTCGCGGTATGAAGGTTCCTGATATTCTCTTGAGTGGTGACCACGGCAAAATAGCTGATTGGCGCCGCCGGCAGTCACTGGAGCGAACAAAGAAATGGCGCCCCGATTTGCTCAAAGACAACAATAAAGAATAAGGAAAATGAACATGGAAGACTTAAATCGACGCAAATTTCTCAATCTCACAGCCACTTCTGCTCTCGCCGCGCTAATATCCCCCGCTGGTTGTGGGCAGGGGGTGGCAGCCTCAAAGCCGAAGGCTTTGGGGATGGCTCAACCAAACATTATTCTAATCATAACTGATGACCAGGGCTATGGAGACCTGTCTTGTCATGGCAATCCCGTTCTCAAGACCCCGAACCTCGATGCCCTCCACGCTAAAAGCGTCCGGTTCACCAGTTTCCATGTCAGCCCGACCTGTGCGCCGACGCGGTCTGCATTATTCAGCGGCCGGCATGAATTCAAAAATGGTGTAACCCACACCCTTAATGAACGTGAACGAATGAGCCTTGAAACCGTCACACTTGCAGACACATTAAAAAAGGCTGGATATGCAACCGGTATTTTCGGCAAGTGGCATCTCGGTGACCAGGACCCTTTCCAGCCTGACAAGCGAGGTTTTGACGAGGTCTTCATTCACGGCGCAGGCGGAATCGGCCAGAGATACCCTGGAAACACCTGTGCAGATGCCCCGCCCAATCAGCAAAACAGGTATTTCGACCCGGTCATTAAGCATAATGGGACCTTTGTCAGGACCAAAGGTTTTTGCACCGATGTCTTTTTCCGCCAGGCTCTGGGCTGGATAAATAAAAAGTGCCGCAGCAGGCGGCCCTTCTTTGCATATATTACCACCAATGCCCCGCACGGCCCGTATATTGCGCCGGAAAAATATAAACAACCTTTCCTGGCTCAGGGATTGAATAAGAATATCGCTGGTTTCTATGGCATGATTGTCAATATTGATGACAACATCAAGCTCCTGACCGATAAGCTTGCCCAGTGGAACCTGGAAGACGACACCTTATTGATTTTTATGACGGATAATGGCAGTGCCGCCGGGGCCGGAATATTTAACGCCGGCATGAAAGGAAAGAAGGGAAATCCGAATGAAGGCGGCACGCGTGTCCCTGCCTTTTTCCGTTGGACCTCTGTATTAAAAGAAGGTGTTGATGTGAACCGTTTAACTGCACATATCGATATGTATCCTACTCTCGCCGAGTTGGCCGGTGCCAAACTCCCCGCTAACGAGCAGGTCGAGGGTCGAAGCCTTGTCCCCTTGTTAAAAGACCCAACTGCAAAATGGAAGGATCGTTTTCTTTTTACACATGTCGGACGCTGGCCGAAAGGAGCTGATCCCGACAAGCATAAATTCAAGCGTTTTTCCGTTCGCAGCCGGCGTTTCCGTCTTGTTGGCACCAGTGAGCTGTATGATATGGAAGCCGATCCGGGCCAGAAGGTAAATGTGATTGATAAGCATCCCAAAGTTGCTGAAAAGATGCTCGAAGCTTACGATCAATGGTGGAAGCAAACGCGCCCGCTGATGGTCAATGAAAAAGAGCCGGTCTTTGAAGGAAAGCAGCCCTTCGTCATAAACTACGAAGAACAGTTAAACACTAAAGGCATCCCTGATTGGATTGAACCACGGATATAACCATTGACGCCCGCTCCATTGCAAAGCTGAGGTAGTTAAAATGACAAATCCGCCGATAGAAAGCAAAACAAGAATAGACCATCTCAATCGTCGCCAATTTCTTACTCTCGTAGCCGGCGGCGCTGCCGCAGCGCTGATGTCCCCCGCTGGCTGTCAAAGTCAATTTGTAAGAGCCGCAAAACCGGCGGCAAAGCGCCCGAACATCATCTTCATCATGGCCGACGACCTCGGCTACGAGTGTCTCGGCTGTTACGGCAGCGCTTCGTATAAAACCCCTGTCCTGGACGAGTTGGCCAGAACCGGAATGCGCTTTGACCATTGTTATTCGCAGCCGCTTTGCACGCCCTCCCGCGTAAAAATTATGACCGGAAAGTCGAACGCCCGCAACTACACCAAATTTGGCCACTTCGATTTCACCCAGAAAACCTTCGCCCATATATTGAAGCGTGCAGGCTACGATACCTGCATCGTCGGCAAGTGGCAATTAATGGGACGCGGCCTAAATGGCCCCCATGACGCCGGCTTCGATGAGTACTGCCTCTGGCATATGGAGGACATTCACGCTCCCAAAGGCCCACGCTTCCGCGACCCCAAGATTATAAAAAACCGCCGGTTGCTCGATGGTACCCAAGGCAAATATGGCCCCGATATATTTACCGATTACATCTGCGACCTGTTACAGCGCCACAAATCCAGCAACGCCAGGCCGTTCTTCCTTTACTATCCCATGGCCCTCACCCATGCACCGTTTGAACCTACACCGGACAGCAAAGAATGGAACAAAACCAACGTCAAGAATTCCACTAAATACTTTACCGACATGGTCGCCTATATGGACAAAATCATCGGACGCATCGTCCGTAAGCTCGATGAGCTCGGCCTCCGTGAAAATACCCTTCTTTTGTTCACCGGCGACAATGGCTCCCCCAGGGCAATCACCACGGAAATGCACGATGGCCGCTCTGTCCGCGGAGGCAAAAGCCTGACCACCGACGCCGGCACACACGTCGCCCTGATTGCAAACTTCAAAGGCACAACCCCTGCCGGCAAAGTCTGCACAGACCTCGTCGATTTCAGCGATTTCCTCCCGACCCTCGCAGATGCCGCCGGCGCCTCGCTCCCCAGGGATGTTACCATCGATGGTCGCAGCTTCCTGCCTCAGCTAAAAGGTAAATCGCCCACTCCCAGACAGTGGATTTTCTGTCATTACAACCCCAGACCGGAAAAGACAAAACTTATCCGTTTCGCACGCGACAAACGCTGGAAACTCTATGCCCCCGGCAACCACAACCGCGCCGGCAAGCTTTATGATGTGACCGCCGACCCGCTTGAGCAAAATCCCGTCGAACCCGGCCAGGTCGGACCAGAAGCCTCCAGCGCCAGAAAACGCCTCCAGGCCGCCCTGAATTCTTTGAAATAAAATGCCAACCAGACTCACTGAAAGACAACAAAGAAAATAGGAGTAACAAATATGGAAGACTTAAATCGACGCGAATTTCTCTCACTCACGGCCAGCGGTGCTGTGGCAGCGGTGATGTCTTCAGCCGGCTGTCAGAGTGAACTTATCAAACGCAGAAGTGCAGCAGTAAAGCGCCCGAACATCATTTTTATTATGGCTGACGACCTTGGGTATGCCGACTTAGGCTGTTACGGCCAAAAGCATATCAAAACGCCGAACATTGACCAGCTCGCCGCCGAGGGTATGCGCTTTACACAATGCTACGCCGGTTCTACAGTCTGCGCACCGTCGCGCAGCGTCCTGATGACCGGCCAGCACACCGGCCATACCCGTGTGCGGGGCAATGCCGGTAAAGTTGGAGGTGTCGGGTCGCAGAGACGAGTCCCGCTCGAACCCAAAGATGTTACGGTGGCTGAAGTGCTAAAACAGGCTGGCTATGCCACCGGTATCACCGGCAAATGGGGACTGGGCGAGCCGAATACAACGGGCATTCCCAATCGCCAGGGTTTCGACGAATGGTTCGGTTACCTCAACCAGCGCAACGCCCACAGTTACTATCCGCCCTTCCTCTGGCACAACGAGCAAAAGCAAATCCTTGAAGGAAACAAGGACGGCCAACGAAAGGTGTACTCGCACGACCTGTTCACCAGGTTCTCGCTGGATTTTATCCGCAGCGGCAAAGCCGACCCGTTTTTCCTCTACCTGCCATATACTATCCCACACGCAAAGTATGAAATACCGAGCGCCGAACCTTATACGGACAAGCCCTGGCCGCAGAACGCAAAGGTGCACGCGGCTATGATTACACGGATGGACCGCGACGTGGGGCGTATCATGGCCCTTTTGAAAAAGCTGAATATCGATGATAAGACGATTGTGTTCTTCTGCTCGGACAACGGGGCCGCCCAACGCTGGGAAGGCATCTTCGACAGCTCCGGCCCACTCCGCGGACGCAAGCGTGATATGTATGAGGGCGGCATTCGTACGCCTATGATTGTCCGCTGGCCCGGTAAGGTCCCAGCCGGAAAGCTAAACGCCACCGCCGTTTGGTACTTCGCCGACGTCCTGCCGACACTAACTGACCTTGTCGGCGCAAAAACCCCGCCGGGCATCGATGGCATCAGCGTCCTGCCCACCCTCCTCGGCAAAAAACAAAACACTGGCGACCGCTTCCTGTACTGGGAATTCTTCGAGCGCAACTTTCAGCAGGCGGTGCGGTGGCACAATTACAAGGCGGTGCGTCCGGCACCGGGCAAGCCGTTGGAGCTTTACGACCTGGCCAAAGACCTTGCCGAAACGCACAACCTCGCCGCTCAGCACCCCAGGGTGATTGATAGGATTGAGAACTATCTGGCGACTGCCCGCACCGATTCGCCAAATTGGCCCATCAAATCAGCTAAAAAGAAAACGTGAACAGTGGGATGTTTAAGGAGACTTAAGATGAAGCAGGCAAACAAGTCGACCAACTTGAATCGACGTGAATTCCTTGGTCTGGTGGCGGGTGGCTCTGTGGCGGCAGCGGTGCCTTTAGCCGGCTGTAACAGCCAACTTTCCGGACGCAGCGCCGCTGCAGCAGGGCGGCCGAACATTATTTTCTTATTAACCGATGACCAGCGCGCCGATGCTATGGGCTGTGCGGGCAATCCGATTATCCATACTCCGAATATAGATGATGTGGCAAAAAACGGTGTGTTGTTTAAGAACGCCTTTGTTACCACCTCGATATGTGCGTCCAGCCGCGCCAGCATTCTTTCCGGTCAATGGACACGTCGGCATAAAATCAACGACTTTGGAACACATTTTTCTGAAGCTGCCTTGGCACAGACTTATCCGATGCTTCTGCGCAAAGCCGGGTATCGGCTCGGCTTTATTGGAAAGTATGGAGTTGGGCCGAAAAGAGATTTGCCGGTTGACGAATATGATTATTGGCGTGGCTTTCCCGGCCAGGGCAGATATGAGCATAAAGACAAGGACGGCAATTATAAACATTTGACGCAGATTATGGGCGAGCAGGCGATTGAATTTCTGCGTAGCTGCTCGAAGGATAAGCCGTTTTGCCTGTCGGTAAGTTTTAAGGCGCCTCACGTTCAGGATGGTGACCCGCGCCAGTTTATTTACGACCGCGCCTATAAAAATCTATACAAGGATGTAACCATTCCATCTCCAAAGACGGCGGAGCGCCGCTACTTTGAAGCTCTGCCGGAATTTCTTCAAACTTCTGAGGCCCGCAGGCGCTGGCAGATACGCTTTTCGACACCGGCAAAGTTTCAGGAATCCGTCAAGAGCTATTACCGTCTGGTTACCGGCGTTGATGTCGTTATTGGAAAAATCCGGGATGAGCTTAAACGGCTTAGCTTCGACGATAACACAATTATAATGTTCACGGGAGACAATGGTTTTTATCTTGGAGAATACGGACTTGCAGGAAAATGGTTTCCACACGAAGAATCAATCCGCGTGCCGCTGGTTATCTTTGACCCCAGGGCATCAAGGAGCAGACGTGGTGTCAGTTGTGAGCAGATGGCACTTAACGTGGATATTGCGCCGACGATTCTTGAACTGGCCGGCGTGAAAGTGCCACAGCAGATGCAGGGCCGAAGTCGAGGATGTCCCGAATGTCGTTGAAAATTGATTGAAAAAATCATGCGGTCGGGGTAACGGTAATGTGTTTTTTAACATGAATTGTTACCCTTTTTTAGGAGACCGCATGATGGGAAAATCGTATCAGCGAAAAACCAATCG
>JAUVYQ010000275.1 GCA_030603035.1 Phycisphaerae bacterium
TTTCTTTGCACTACACTGTAGCTATAAATACAGAGGAGATGATTTGTATGTCCTTCGGGTTTGGCACGGAAAAGAAAATAGATAACTCAGATTGAAAAATTATTTGTAGGTGGAATCATGCTCAGGATGTAGAGACAACAATCTCATCCATTGTCCTTCTCGATAAGCTACCGCCCTAAATCCCTTCCCTGTTCGCAAACTATAAAGCCGCTCACCATGAGGTCCCGAACGTGAATATATTATCTCCCAATTAAGGCCGCCATCCTGATAGACTTGGTTCCAATCCATGTTCGACAGTTTGCGTAAAGAGTTTAGGACGTTTCGCTGTTCTTTTTTCGATAAATTAAATAACTGCTTCTTAAAAACGGGTTTATCCCCCTGTGTTAGGATAGTTGTCACCTCGAATTGAAATGACGATGGGGCTTCCCCATCGGCAGCGGCCAAATATTTTCTCCGCGAAATTCATTTTGGGGGCGGAGGAGGTTGACATGCAGTATCCCGAGATGTTTAAAAATGATATGATACAAAAAATGACTGGTCCGGATGCGATATCGGCTACGGCGTTATCCAAGGAGGTCGATGTTCCCCAGCCTACGCTTTCTAAATGGTTGCGCATGGCTGGAATTGGTCCATCGTATGTTTCCAACAATGTACAGGAATATACAAAAATGGCTAAAATAAAAGATTCCATGCGCCCCAACGATTGGAGTGCTGAAGATAAACTCAAGGTTGTCGTTGAGGCATCCTCGCTTGATGATGAGCAGCTCGGCGCTCTTCTTCGCAGCAAGGGCCTGCATCAGACCCATCTCGACCAGTGGCATTCGCAGATGATCAATGGGCTACAAAACGATTCTTCTAAAAAGAAATCCCCTCGAAAGAACGTTGATGCCACACGCATTCGAACCCTGGAAAAGGAGCTCAATCGAAAGGACAAAGCCCTGGCAGAGACGGCGGCACTATTGGTGTTGAAAAAAAAAGTCCAGGAGATCTGGGGGGACGAGGACAATCCCACAGTCAGGAGCAACGGAAAATGATCATAGATATTATTGACACGGCAGTTGAATCCGGTGCTCGATTGGAAAAAGCTGCAGCCATGAGCGGGCTCAGTGCCCGTACGATCATCAGATGGCGTCAACAAGGTGGTGGCCAAGACCAGCGCAGGGGTCCTTCGACAGAACCTGCGAACAAACTCAGTGGGCAGGAAGAGCAAAGGATACTCGATATATCAAATAGTGCGTCGTTCAAGGATCTTTCTCCCAAGCAGATTGTACCCCAACTTGCGGATCAGGGCGTTTACATCGCCTCCGAATCGAGTTTCTATCGAGTTCTCAAAGAGCATAAGATGCTGACCCACCGCCAGTCTTCAAAACCTGCTGCTTCTCGTCGTCCAAAAGAGCATGTCGCCACCGGACCATGCCAGGTATGGAGTTGGGACATCACGTATCTGCAGACTTCCGTTCGGGGTGTATTCTTCTATCTTTACATGATTCTGGATGTATGGAGCCGTAAAATTATTGCCGCCCAGGTTTTTGCCGAAGAATCCATGGACCACAGCTCGATGCTGATGGCCCACGCGTGCTTGCTCCACGGTGTGCAACCTGAAGAACTCGTACTTCACTCCGATAACGGCGGACCGATGAAAGGCGCCACCATGCTGGCTACTTTACAAAAACTGGGAGTCGCCCCCTCATTCTCACGGCCCAGCGTCAGCAATGACAATCCATATTCTGAATCGCTTTTTCGAACGATGAAATATCGACCCGAGTATCCCTCAAAACCAGTTGAAAACGTTGAGCAGGCGCAGTCATGGGTCGATGGATTCGTCTTCTGGTATAATACACAGCATCTGCACAGTTCGATTCGTTTTGTTACTCCTGATGATCGTCATTTTGGTTCCGAGGAACATATCCTTGCCAATCGACGAAAAGTGTATGAAAAAGCCCGAGGTCGAAATCCGAATCGATGGTCAAAACATATACGCAATTGGAACCCAGTACTTCAGGTTCGGCTGAATCCAGAAAAAAAGGACGAAACCGGCCAGATGCACTGTTTAAAAAAGGTGGCCTAAACTATGGCTCAGGTGACAACTACCTTGACACCCGCCG
>JAUVYQ010000351.1 GCA_030603035.1 Phycisphaerae bacterium
GCGTAGTTTCGGATGCCCCTGCGAAACTGCTTTTCCGTGCCTCTCTTGCGCAGCAGCGCATCGAGCAGCTGGTGACATTCGGTTACTGTTAATGTTTTTGGGGGTGTGCTCACAATTTTTGCTCCTTCCAGTATTTTGCCAGACTGTGGCTTAAAGTGTCCCACCCATCACTCGTCAAACCGTGTTTCACCTGGTCCTGAGTTAATTCCATGATCATAGTCTCTGAGGCCAGGCGGCTTTTCCTGGGGACGCATTTGATTTTGCCATGCCGGACTATTATAACCCAGCGAAAAGCTGAGTCTGACTTTGCTCGAATCATTGCTTCCTCAGCCATATTTAGCAGGTGTTTTGGGTTCATGATTTAGTACCTCCATATCTCTACAATTTCCAGGGGGGCCAGGTACTCGTTGGCACTGAGCCAACAGAGCCATACAAAAATAACCAGGGCGATTATGATCAAGATGATTCGGACGATTCGCATGCACCGCCGGCCTCGAGCTCAGGCTGGTCATTGAGGAGCTCACGCAGCTCAACAAGCTCGGTTATGACATTTGCCTCGACCCCTGTTTGCTCAGCTTCCTCGAGGAGCTCCACTTTGATTTTAACCTGCATTGCCAATTCGGGAATTTTCATGAGCTATCCCTTCGAAAAAGCGTTAATAATCCGGTCGCTCCGATAGCGACCTTTCTCATTTAGAACTTATCGGCAAAGCGACTTCCTGTCAACAACAAAATCGACATTTTATTTGCGACCTTTTTTTACGGCCGTGCTGAGCCGGCTCACTTTTGTGTCGGAGTTTATGGCAGAAAGCGACCTAATCTGAAAAATCGCTGATTGTGTCTAAAAAGTTAAGGCCCCCGGCGTGCCCTGGGGCGCGGACCGCGCTTGTCGCCTTTCCTGTGCCGGATTTGGGGGTATAAAGCTATGTGTGGCGCCGATTTAAGCCAGCCAGGGAGCCCCTGCGTCGTTGGCGCTACGTGTGGCGCTAGCTCTAACTGCAAAAATCTGCTCTCTCTCGCTTGACAGGTGGGGAGAGTAGAGTATAATTGCAGCTGCAACAACATTGGGTTGGCAGCGAAGGGTTTGTGCAGGTCCTCCTCGGCGGCCTTTCGCTGCTTATGCTCCGATATAAGCAGCGCGCGTGACACACTGTTCTCTCTCCCTACTGGCACGTGCGCTGCATCGGAGCGCTAAAAGCCCGCCGGTAGCCGGCTCAGGCGGGCAAAAGCCGGCGGGAAGTAATGAAGCCCACCCTTGATGCTACCTTCCCGCCGGCGGGAAACTCTCTTGCCCAGCACGGATGCTGGGCTTTCCTTTAGATTCCCTCTGTGCCTTTCGTCTCATCAGGAAGGCACAGAG
>JAUVYQ010000123.1 GCA_030603035.1 Phycisphaerae bacterium
TGTAAGGGCTGCCAAGATAGTCAAATGTAATTGCATTACTGGAGTCAGGGTCGAAATCAACATCAACAATATCAACCTTGCTCAATCGGCTGTCGCCGCTGAAATTCACAATGTATTTGAATCCTTTCTTAACCGGGTGATATATCACTCCGTTTGGGTCCTCTATCTGATAACTCTCGGTTGACTTATCAAAAACCACGGCGTACATCTTCTGTCTGCTGATTGCCATACTTTTGGCGTACTCCAGGTCCGCTGCAATCATATTTGCCGCTGACCGAATCTGCATACCGGCTGCCGAAGTCATCATTGGTATCGCCACCATTGCCGCTATCGTGATTATCACAACCACAATTATAATCTCTATCATAGTAAAACTACGAATGCAGCTTTTAGTGGGCAGACAACGAACTTCTGACTCTGAACTATGAGTTAACATTCTCACCGACCTTATCTCTCTATCCTGGCGCATTATGAGCCGCAACCTCTGTTCTTTACTTCGTCCCCTTCCGTGTTCATCTTTACCGGCCGGTCGGCTAATGCAGACAAGCCGCGGCGCCCTCTAACATTTAGGGCCTGTCCAGCCAGGCACATACCGTCCGGTTTTCTCATCTGCCTTGAGTTTTCCAAACGCACCAAAACTGATATAAGTGTCATTCCTAATATCCTTCTGTAGTTAATACCGACAAAATTGGTACAATCATCAAAACAGTACCATAGGAATCATCGAACTATTTCGATGTCTCGCGGGGGACGGGATGTGTAATTGGTGTCATCAATCTACTTCGGATTTTTCTTTTTATCGCGTATAAAGGCCGATAAGCATTTCTCGTTTAAGTCCTATCACTGTGCTCTATAAGTTGCCTTTATTTTCTTTTGATACTTCTAAAAAATGCCCCAGCAGCCGGCGACCATCTTACCGTATTACCGGAACCATCCGAGATTTGAATCGCTGCCTTATCCGGTGCTGCTGTGATGTTGGTGGTGCCGTAATCTGAAGACGCATCTGTACCTTCACTAATAATATACAACGCTCCAAGAATATCGACAGAAGCACCTCCGGTATGCCCATTTATGCTCATCTTATGACCTATCTGAACAAAACCTGTTACGCCAAGCTGTGCTTCATCCGGTATTCTTAGATCGTGGTTTATTAGAAGGGCGGGAAAGTTTTTAGCCGCTGTGATGACCACATTGCTGTTCTGTTTTATTGTCAGGCTGCATTCGACTACGAGCATTCCGGTTATATGAACATTCCCACCTAAGTTAAGATCACCGCTGCAGTAATAAACTCTGGGCGGTTCGTCGCCGGCACTGCCCCAGGAAACATCGTTATAATCACCTGTCGCAATTTGTTGTACTGAATATGCCTGTGAGCCAATGTAATACTGGGAGCTGAAATCAGCAGGCGCAAGGCCAGGCAAGCTTACAGGCGGGCTGCTGACAGAACTATACGTTTGGCCTGCTGCTGGTCCTGTTATGGTTTTCTTAGCATAGGCATCACCGTTAACTGTACCTGCGATTGTCAGTTCATCGCCACAATAGACATCTCCGTTGACTGCCACCCGGCTTTTTATTGTTGTTTTTCCTCCAGCCCAGTATGCAATGCACGGGTCAAGGCGCAGCTCCGCCTCCAAACTACTGCGGCCGGTCTTTTCTCCATTCTTTTCCCTGTATGCATCGCAGGTTATCTGGTAATTACACTCACCGAGCTTAACCACATTGACATCATAGTAATCATCACTGCCCGCTACCAACTGCTGCCTCACATCCCCCGCCCAATATTCTGAATCAACGTCCTGCGGATTGAGTATCAATCCTCTGGCGTGCTCCAGCGCAGATTCAGCTAAATAATCCATTTGCGTTCGCAGTATCATATTCTCCCCGCAGGCTAATTCGACGTCACTTCGCGCCAGAAAGCCTAATGACAGAATTGTTATTGCCATAACAACAAACAGGACAACAAGCAGTGCCGCCCCGCTTCTTCTTGAATTTCGAATTTTGAATTTTGAATTTTGAATTTTGAATTTCATCTTAATCGTCATCACTTACAATATTGCCGCTGCCGTCGAGCAGGTTTCCCGCCCAGCCCCGAAGTGCAGCGCTTATCTGATACTGGCGAACAACACCATTTTCAACAAGGTCAAACGAAATACTTACAAATTTTCTTTTCGTCGGCGGCAGTGCCGGCTCGTCAAATCGAAACTGCACATTGCGGCACCGAGGAATCAGCACCACCGGCTCAGGCGCACTGTTAAACTCACAAAGCTGCATATCACCACCCGCCAATATCACTTTTGTAATGGCCACCAGCTCATCAGTAATATCAAGTTCCCCATCCCTGTCCCGGTCCAGCCAAAGCACTATTTCACTCTCCGAAGCTGCATATACAAGTTTACTGTATCTTATCAGCTCCGAAATCCTGAGCGTCGCATAGCGCACTTGCGCCTGCTTCTGGCTCGTATCGCCGCTTGTCTCATTTGCCGTCCCCATAGCGTAAGCTAACGTAGCCACTGCGGTCAAAACTATGCTCGTGACCATCAACGCTATCAGCAGCTCAACCAGCGTAAAACCATTCTCGTATCTCGTATTTCGCATCTCGTATCTCGCTCTAATAATCAATTGCCTATAAGCCGATTTATAATCGCAATCTCTTTACCGCTGTAATATACTCGCACCGTAGCGCGAATAAATTTTAGCTCTCCTGCCTCGCTTTCCTGCGGCACTCGAACATATTCACAGCTTACATCTCTGCTGAAGTTAGCGTAATTTGAATCGGAAAATACCGCTCCGCTTGCATCTTTTACCTGACCTTGCGCCTCGGCATAGCCATCATAGCTGGTCAATATCTGGTCAAATGGCGTCTGTATAATCTCTTCCATCAAATCGCCTGCTAACTTGGCGCCTAAAGTCCTGCGCATACCTTCAGCCCGCACCGCCGCACCGCTCGTAAATGGAAGCAGCACCCCCGCCGCAGCGATACCCAGCACGACGGTCGCCATCATCGCCTCAGCTAAGGTAAACCCCTTATATTTAGTTTGTAGTTCGTAGTTCATAGTAAAATAATCATTAATCAATATCGAAGATCCGGCGCCGTTTGACGGAATCAATTGAAACGGCTGACCCACGTCGGCAATCACCTCAGCACGGTCAGCCAAATTATCAATCCTGCGGCTTCCACACCGTTACCAGTGGCCTGCTATCTCTCGGTTGATTACACAACCGCTCATTGACTTTTCACAGAGCCGCATAGCCGGTATCATTGTCGGCTTGAAACAAACCGGTCTCGGTATCAAGCCTCCAGCCGGCTTTGTTGGCGCCTGCCGGCTCGCCGTCAAAGCGAACCGTGTTAAGGTCGTTAAAAGGATTCGTAGGAATCTTCTTAATATACGGACCATACTGTCCGGCCTTTTTTATCATAGTGGTTTTGAAACTCTCGAATGAGTCGGCAGGAGGAAGGCAATCTCCGTGCTGAACACGGTACAAATCGAGCTGAGCACGCATTACTTCAAGTCCGTCAATCAGCTCTGAAACCTTTGTTTCGGCGCTCGCTTCAGTGAACCGCGGAGCAATTGTCCTCGAAACTAAGCCCAATATAACCGCCATAACCAGGACCTCAACATACGAAAACCGAACCTTATCGTCCATAGGACTCCCCCCCATATTCTTCAAAAGGCTGACCAGCTCTCAGCTATCGCCTAAATCTGGTCAGCCCATTTATTCATCTCCCGACTCTCACAAACTGACGCCGGTAGCTTGTCGTGTAAATATCCACGGCAGTGTCAGCCCCAGTAAGTTTTTAAAGATCCGCGTGGTCAGACCCGGCAACACCATCCACATCCCAACTATCATCGGCTGAGAATTCACCTGTGGTCGAATTCCACTCCCAATGACCCCCGTCATCACCAATGGTCCCAGTCTCATCAACGGTGCCATTACCCGCTGCGTCTAAAGCAACGGTACTAAAAGGATTTACGGGAATCTTCCGCATGTATGGACCATAATCAGTTCCGGCAGGGTCACCATACTGGTCGGTTGTGCCCGTCATACACTGGATAAAAGTAGCGCCACCAGTAAGCAGTGAAGAACCAGGCAGTATGTCATTGTGGTGAATCTTGAAAAGCTGAACCTGGGAACGCACCGCCTGAAGGTCACTGACCAGAGCTGAAAACTTTGCTTCAGAACTGGCGCTGGTGAACTGAGGAATCACAATAGCCGCTAAAATACCCAGGATGACCACCACAATCAGAATTTCCACTAATGTAAAACCACTTTTTTTAGCTTTCATTTTTTTACCCTCTTTTCTTTTAAGTAAAAGTTACGTTTCTTTTCTTTTTCTCTTTTTCTTCTAAATCGTGAACACAGCCGCAAGAATACCAAGCACGCCCATCACAATCAAAATCTCAATCAATGAAAAACCACCTCTTTCCGTTCTCATCTTTCTCCCCCTCCTCCTAAGGGAAATTGCACACATCTGACGCAAAAGTGTTACAGTTCAATCTATCGACTTTATCAAAACAGGACTTAACTGTACCTTTACTTTTCTGTGAGCCGTAAATTCCCTCTACAAAGAACCTTAAGGAATAACCTTGAAAAATACTTCGATAATTTCACTCGGACGCTCGACCGGCAGTAAAACGCCAAACCACACGTCCGAAAACACTCCGGCCCGCCCTTTACGGCGGCCCTATAAGTGTCCAAGCAAAATATAAAAAATAAACGCTGCACTGCCAAATTTTCAGACGTGAGAAATATCGGGTTATGCCATTCTGAGCCGTTTTCCCCCTTGTCATTCTGAGCGGAGCATAGCGGAGTCAATAATCAATGTATTCGGGTGCATTTTTGATGTGTATTTTCCTCGCGGTTTCGCCGGCGTGGAAAAGCTCTATCCGAATGTAATCTATGGCCCCCAGCGCTGATTCGATTTTATCAGCCCACTCAATCAGAACCACCGACTGCGGATAGCAAAAATCGTCAAAGCCAAGCATCTCAAACTCGGCAATCGAATTTAGCCGATAGGCATCTATATGGTAAATATCCAACCGGCTGGCGCCCCCTGTATACTCATTGACAATAACGAACGTGGGACTGTTGACCCGCCTCTGGTCTATCGTCCCCGCCCCGGCTGCAATCCCTTTAATCAGATGCGTCTTGCCGCTACCCAATGCCCCACAAACAGCTATAACCTCTCCGCCTTTTAATTGTGAGCCGATTTTTCGACCGAGCTCTATGGTCTCCTCCGGCGAATTCGAAATAGTATTAAAATCCATCCTCAATAATCAATCCCCCGGACGGTCATTTCCCCAATTGAGCGGGATAGTAATAGCCCATCGTCTGAGCGACGACGCCCAGACGGTATTGATGGTCCTGCATAAGACATAGTCGCCGGTCGGAAGTGAGAACGGTGGTGCTGTAAATGCGAAGCTCTCCCTTTAAGCTGGTAATCACTTCTTCCCGGTAATCACCTAAGCAATCCACTACCACGATGACCCGGCCTTTAATAGGCTGTATCGCTTTTCCGCCCCAATCGCGAATCGCTCCGGAGAGGACCACTTCTTTTTGTGGGTCCGCATCCCACCAGACCGGACGTGGGCTTAAGTTTCCCTTTTCCCGAAACTCAATCAACCGCCCTTTCGCACTATAAAGCCATCGCTTTTTCAAATCCCGCTCGCCGGCATAGACCTCCATACCCGGCGAGTCTGCGAGGATGTCACCGGCCATTCCCTGGGCGTGAATATGGCGGGTAGGCTCTTTGTGGGCCCAGAGCTTGCGCCCCGTCTTGCCGTCCATCACGCAAATCATCCAGACAATTTGCTATCGCACTGCCCCTTTCTTCAGCAAACACTGACGAGTAACAGTATTTGTCTTTTGTCGTTGCATTGTTCTGTCTTTCTTTATAATATCATCCGACATTTCTTAACACTTATCAAATTAACAACTCATTATACACTGTGCAATCAGAATTCGGCATCGGCCATCTCTATGCACATACAGACCAGAACTGAGGAAATAATCATTTTGTGCATTCTTTTGGTCATACTGTAATCCAGCCGGTGGTTTCTCATATATCTAATTCCTACAACCCTGCTACCGTCCAGCCGGGGCGGTAGCGGCGGCGGATGTATTGCCTGGCTTCCGGGAGATTCGTGATCTTCATTTGCTCGGCGTCCCAAGCCAACTCCCTGTCGGGACAACGCAGGGCAACCGTGCCCAGCAGGATAACCTCGGTTAACGCACCGGCGTAATCGAATCCGGCGACCGTTTTGGCCTTGTGTCGGCAGGCGTCGACCCAGTGGTGGTAATGGTTCCGCGGGGCGATCTTGGGGCGCGAGTAGTTTTTGAACCTGCTGGCCGGGAATAGCTGCGGTCCGGCAACGTGCGGCAGCAACAGCGCGCCGGCCTTGCCGAGCAGCAGCGATCCCTGCTTGGGAAACTCGTGATCGTCAATGTGCTGCCGCAGGTGATCGGGAGGATACTTGCCCCCGTCCGACCAGATCAGCTCGATCGTCGTGCCGGCCGTCAGCTTATTGCCGGCAAAGGTGTAGTGAACCATCTGCCACTTCGGCCAGGTTTCCGTCCGGCGCGAAGGCGTGTCTCGCCACGCAGGCTCGACTTGGGCGCGGATACGCACGGGCGAGCCCAGTTTGAGGGCAAAATACGGCGTGTCGACAATGTGGCAACCCATGTCACCCAGCCACCCTACGCCGAAGTCCTGCCATCCTCGCCACCATGTGGGATGATACACGCCGTGCTTGTACGGACGTAGGGGCGCTACGCCCAGCCATGCATCCCAATCCAGCGTGGCTGGCACGAGGTCCTCCCCGGTCGGCCGGGGGCCGGCGGGGCGGTAGTTCCCGGCTGGCTTGTTGGACCATGCGTAGATCCGCTTGATCTTACCGATTGCCCCGTCTCGAATCATCTTCACGGCCATACGATAGCCAATACTTGCATTCGCCTGAATACCCATCTGTGTGACCACATCGGCCTTGGCCGCGGCCGCGGCTATCCGTCGAGCCTCATGAACGTCGTGCGTCAGTGGCTTCTGACAATACACATGTTTGCCCTGATTGATGGCCGTCATCGTGATCGTCGCATGCATGTGGTCGGGCGTGGAGACACTGACAGAATCGATCTTGTCGCCTTCCTTCTCCAGGAGTTCGCGCCAGTCTTGATAGCGACGGGCATTGGGGAATCTCTTCGCCGCCGCAGCCATGCGTGCCGTATCGACGTCGCATATCGCTGCGATTTCAACATCGGGGTGTGTACCAATCTGTTGTACATCCACCCATCCCATGCCGCCGACCCCGATCGCCCCGTGCCGGACCCTCCCGTTTTGCGACTTAGCTAAAACAATTTCCGGGAGGGCAACAGCGCCTAACCCTGCGCTAAAGCTACGTTTCAGAAACTCACGGCGATTAGTTAGCAGACTCATAACGTGATTCTCCTTCCTTCCGAGAGAAATTATGGTAACCGTTCACGGGTATTTTTATATTATCGGGCAACGCACCCAACATCAAATACCCAACATCTAATCTTTCAATTCACCTTATAACTAACACACCTCAAGTGGTAAGTCAAGTAGAAAAATATTTTTTTAAATTTTTTTTCAAGCAGTGGGCCTCGTTCGCTCGATAATATCCATAGTAAATGATTTGAGGGCAAAAATTGACCTCTAAACGAGAACAATTCTATAAGCGACGCATTGCTGAACTTGAGGCTCAATTGAGACAACGTGATGAGCGAATCGCTGCGTTGGAAAAGCAAGTTGCTGAACTTACTGAACAAGTAACAAGACTTACCGACCAGATAGCTAAACTCTCCAAGAATTCCTCGAACTCTTCCAAACCACCATCCTCTGATATTGTT
>JAUVYQ010000136.1 GCA_030603035.1 Phycisphaerae bacterium
AATGCCTGCGGCTGCTCAGGAAGCAGCTTAAATCCAAAAACTTTCAAATCCATTTTCGTTGCCTGCAGCACCCACGACGATTGTGATTGGTCGAACAACGCCCAGAACATAGCCACAAATAAGAAGATTATACAAAGTTTACCCAGGGCCTTTAGTCCTTCGCCGCTCAGGCACTCCTTGACAAACCCGACCCCGCCTGCCGGCACATGCACAAACTTTTTTCGCCCCATCCAGTAAGCAATCGTTGCAAGCAGCATAAATAGTGCCGGAACACCGAACGCCACTTGTGGGCCGTATTCAACCCGCAGCCATGGACAATACCACATCGAAATAGCGGCCCCGAGATTGATGGAAAAATAGAACCACCCGAAAATCCTGGACATCAGATGCTGATTGGTCTTTCCAAACTGGTCACCCACATTCGCCGAGACGCACGGCTTGATTACTCCCGACCCGATTGCCATCAGCACCAGACCCACACCAAGACCAAGACGGGTGTCATCCGCCGTCAAAGCGAAAAACCCTGCGCAGTAAACCAGCGAGAAATACAATACGGTTCTGTATTTGGCCAGCCAGATGTCCGAGAGCAGCGCGCCTAAGAGCGGAAGGAAATACACCGCTGACTTAAACAGATGAAACCAGGTTTTGGCTTCCTCGTCCCCCATCACCTTCAGTGTGCCGTCACGACCCATCAGGTGCGTCGTCATGAAAATGACCAGGATACTGGTCATCCCGTAGAACGCGAAACGCTCAGCCGCTTCGTTAGTGAGAATATACGGAATCCCAGCAGGCGTTTTTTCCGAGGGAACAGGTGCGGTCAGATACTTACTCTTAGCCATAATGAGTTATGTGTTTCTTTTTGCATAGAGAAACATTATCCATCGCCTTTTTTACACAAAGGTTCTCCAGTCTCTGCTCGAGATTATTGTATATTACACGTATTACCGCCCAATATCAAAGAAGAAATCGAAGCAGTCCTTGGGACTCCTTCCGGAGGATGCGAAGATTCCACCGTCAGGTGTCCTGTGGACCGAAGTCTGGCAAAACAAGGATGTTTTGCCCCGGAAATGACCGGATGTGAAAAATAACAGGGGTTACACGTTGTCAATTGAAAATTGGTCATCCAAAATCTGCTTGATTTGAATCTCCGGAGCTGATAATATTCCGGCGTAAAAGAACATAAATTAAAAAGGAGTATCAAGTTATGAAAACTTTATCGGCCACATTAATGATGTTGACAATGAGCGTTATTCTTTCTGGTTGTCGACCTGACACAAAGGAGAAAAAGTTGGAAAAATTCATTACAGCACATGTGGAAAAAATCAAACCTATGGAGAAAGAAACGAATCTTGCCTCCTGGGACGCCGCAGTTACCGGTAAGTCAGAGGATTATGATAAACTCAGCAAGTTGAAACTCAGGCTTCGCCAGGTTTATACCAATCCACAGGAGTATGCCTTTCTTAAGGATATGAAAGAATCCGGAAAAGTGAAGGATGCGAAACTGGCCCGGCAGTTGAATGTGTTGCACAATGGCTATCTAAAGAACCAGATAGAGCCGCAGCTTCTGAAAAGAATCGTTGATTTGGGCACGGAAATTGAAAAGAACTTCAGTACTTTTCGCGGCACTATTGAAGGAAAAAAGGTCACCTCCAATGAAATTAAGGAAATCTTAAAAACAGAAACGGATTCGGCCAGGAGAGAACAGGCCTGGCTGGCCAGCAAGCAGGTGGGAGCCGCGGTTGCAGATGATATCATCCGGCTGGTCAAGCTGCGAAACCAGGCGGCCCGAAAGCTCGGCTTTGACAATTATCATACTCTTTCTCTAACCACTGCTGAGCAAAATGTCAAAGAACTGGACCGAATTTTCAATGAACTTGACCAATTGACCAGCGAGCCTTTTGCTGAATTGAAGGCTGATTTGGACCGCATCTTAGCTGCCAAGTGTGGCATTGCCGTTGCGGAGCTTATGCCCTGGCATTATCACGACCCCTTCTTTCAGGAAACCCCTATGGTATATGAGCTTGATTTAGATGCCTATTATAAAGATAAAGACATCAGGGAATTAGGGGCAAGATTTTACGCTGGTATTGGATTACCTGTGGAATCTATACTTGCAAACAGCGACCTGTATGAGCGCGAAGGCAAAAATCCGCACGCTTTTTGCACGGATATAGACCGGCAGGGCGATGTGCGCATTCTGTGTAATCTTAAGAATAATGAGGGCTGGATGGAAACGCTGTTGCACGAATTGGGCCACGCGGTTTATAATAAATACCACGACCCGAAAGTGCCGTACATGCTCAGAGAACCGGCGCACATTTTCACAACAGAAGCGATTGCTATGTTTTTTGGCCGACTCAGCCGCAACCCCGCCTGGATGCAGCGAATGTTGGAACTGTCCGATGAACAACGAATGGAAATCGAAGAGGTAAGTGACAGGTACGCCCGGCTCAAACAAATCATTTTTGCCCGTTGGGATATGGTAATGTATGATTTCGAAAAGCAGCTTTATGCAGACCCGGACCAGGACCTCAATTCCCTCTGGTGGCAAATGGTTGAGAAATATCAGCTTGTGAAAAAGCCGCAAGGCCGTAATGAACCGGATTGGGCTGCCAAAATTCATTTCACCATCGCACCCTGTTATTATCACAACTATGTGCTCGGTGAGTTGCTGGCGTCTCAACTGCATCACCATATCGTTCACAATATTCTAAAACTTGAATCGGATGAAGGCGTCAGTTATGTTGGTCAGCGTAAGGCCGCTGATTTTCTGGCTGAGAAAGTCTTTGAGGCCGGAGCACTTTATCATTGGAACGAGATGATTAAACGGGCGACCGGGCAGCCTCTGACGCCGAAATACTTTGTCGCCCAGTTTGTCAAAAGTGGTTAATTGGTAAATGGTGATTGGTTAAATAATTACCACTCACCACTCACCAGTTACCAGTTACCAGTTACCAATTACCAGTTACCAATAGGTGAGCTATGAATTTACAAGGACGGTCCTTACCGGAAATTACGGTTAAGGCGGTTATTCTGGGGGTGGTACTTTCGGTAGTGCTGGCTGCAGCAAACGCCTACCTCGGGTTGTTCGCAGGTATGACGGTTTCGGCTTCAATACCCGCTGCGGTGGTATCGATGGGGGTGCTGCGACTCTTTCGACGCAGCAACATCCTGGAGAACAACATCGTGCAGACGGCGGCCTCGGCAGGGGAGTCACTGGCCGCAGGAGTGATATTTACTCTGCCGGCCCTCGTGATTATGAATTACTGGACCAAGTTTGATTTTATATGGGTTACGGTAATAGCCGGCTTTGGAGGCCTTTTAGGCGTGCTGTTCACCATACCGCTGCGCCGGGCGCTGATTGTCGAAGGCAAGCTCAAGTTTCCAGAAGGCATAGCTACGGCGGAAGTCTTGAAATCAGGCGAGCGGGGCGGTTCGGATGTCAAGTACATCGCGCAGGCGGCGGTTGTCGGCGGACTGTTCAAATTCGGGGCGGCGGGACTGAGAATCTGGACGGAGGTGCTTGAAGTGGCACGGGGAGTTGGGGGAACGGTGGCGTACTTTGGTTCAAACCTGAGTCCGGCGTTACTTTCGGTTGGTTACATCGTGGGATTGAATATAGCGGTGCTGATTTTTCTCGGTGGTCTTTGTAACTGGCTCATTGCGATACCGATTTGCGCAGCCGGTCAGAGCTGGCCGGTGGTAGATGGAGAAACGCTGTCGGCGGTGGATTGGGCACATCAGATATGGTCGGCGCAAACGCGGTATATTGGGGTGGGTGGAATGCTGGTGGGCGGATTGTGGACCGTTATCAATCTTAGAAAGTCTATCTTCAGTGGTATCAGCAGCGGACTAAGAGCTTACCGCAGTGTGAAAGGAGAAGCCGTTACAATTGCAAGAACCGAAAAAGATATTCCGATGAAATGGATTCTAATTCTGATGGCCGCCTCGGTTGTGCCGTTGTTTCTGGTCTATCAGACATTTGTCCGGCAGGTAACTGTTTCGCTGCCGATGGCGGTAACGATGCTGGCGACAGGGTTTTTGTTTTCGGCGGTGGCCGGTTACATGGCCGGGCTCGTGGGCTCCTCGAATAATCCCATATCCGGGGTTACAATAGCCACGGTGCTGGTTTCGGCACTTTTGCTTTTGCTGCTGATGGGCAAGGGGGCGGAGAATGGACCGCCGGCGGCGATTATCATCGGGGCCGTGGTTTGCTGTGCAGCAGCGATAGCGGGGGACAACATGCAGGACCTCAAGGCCGGCTACATCGTCAAGGCGACACCCTGGAAACAGCAGGTAATGCAAATGGTAGGCACTGTCTCGGCAGCGCTGGTGATGGCGCCGATACTAATGCTGCTGCTTGATGCGTACGGATTTAAGGGCCACGAATCAGCAAAAGAAAATCCGCTGATAGCGGTGCAGGCGAACCTGATGGCATCGGTTTCGAAAGGCGTCTTCGAAGGGGGACTGCCGTGGCGGTTTGTCTGGATAGGAGTTGTGGTAGCGGTGGGGGTCATAATATTGGATGAATATCTGCGCCGGCGGGGCAGTTCGTTTCGCACGCCGGTGCTGGCTGTGGCAATAGGGTTTTATCTGCCGTTTGAGTTGGCGGTGCCCATTTTTGCAGGGGGCGTAATTCATCAGATTATCAAAGTATATCACAAAAGAAGGGATACGGCTAAAGACGTGGTGGAAATGTCCGGTCGCCGGGGAATGCTGTTTGCATCGGGATTGATTACCGGAGAAGCATTGATAGGTATTTTGCTGGCGATACCCATTGTGCTTAGCGGCAATCCGAAAGTTCTGGCTGTTTTGGAGAAACCGCTGGGAACATGGCCTGGAGTGATTTTATTGGTGGGGATTGGGTACTGGCTGTATCGCACGGCACTGGCTAAACAAAGATAGCCGAAAACTAATAGCTCTTGAACTTAAAATTCTGTCGCTTTATCTGACCATCTGCAACATTGGGTCCCACGGCGGCAAAATTTCCGCTGGCTGTTCGTAAATCTTCAGAACCTTTTCCGGAACATACTTTTTCTTGACGATGATGTTATACACGTGAATGTCGAACCATTTGTCATAGAGCGTCCAGTAGCCCTCGCTTCCGTCGTCTTTGCCCCAGCTATTTTCAACCAGCCATTTGACTGGTTTGCCGTTCTGGACATCGACACCTATAAGTGCCATCCCATGGCCTCTTACGCTGTTACGGTACAGCGCACGCTCGGCCTTGGTCATACTCATGTCGGTGTTGTAAATCGAGTCGTAGTCATATAGTCCGTTCGCCATTATGCCTAACTTTCTGCTCTGGTCATAGCCCACATCGGCCGCGAACGAAACCGGCGTATCATCGAGTATCGACTTCATCGCGATGTCCTTGAGCGATTCAACGTCGACGTTGGCATAATTTATATCGTGGCCGTCATATAAATTTCTCGAGAACCTGATTTGGTAATGCCTGCCGTAATCGTGCGTGGTGTCGTTGAAGATGTTTACATATTCATTCAAATCGACGCTAACAAAATCCTTGAAAAAGCCTTTTGGCGTGTAGGTACGCATTTCACTTACGACGGAATTCTGGTCCTCGAATCGCCACGCAAATTCGGTTGGTGGTTCACCGAGATTCATAACGAGCATTCTGTATATCTCGGCCAGCATCTTTTTCTTTTCAGCATACAGCTTCTTGACCGACCTTTTTTCCTGGTGCATCTTGCGAAGCTTGACGGCGTCGGACCTGAGCTTATGGCTCATCACCCTGTTCATCAGGCGTGTATTTTCGGAGCTGTTGGTTTCCGGCATGATTTCTTTGGGGACCGCCCCGTATTTTTGTATCAGGTCCACTACATTCTCCCAGTACCCGCCGTCCGGGATAGGCGTGCGAAGGAGCATTTCCATTTCACGGTCGAGAAGCCCACGGTCCCTGAATTCAATCATACGCTCCAGGAATGTGTTGGCTTTTTCCATCTTGTCCCAGAACGTCAGGTAAATCTGCGAGAACTCGAAGCTTTTGAGATTATACTTTTCGATAACAGCCGGCCGCATAATGTTCAGTCCCGCAAAGAGCCAGCATCGTCCGCTCGATTTCTGGTTCGTGATGCCTTTCGTTTTGATTTTATGGCTGAATATTTCGTTGTGCCGCCGCAATATGTCACGATTTAGGGCAAGGTCCCTGATATCGTTGTTTGTAATGGAATTGTACATCGCCCTCGTGTGGGCATCCATCTCAAATGAGGAGCGGATTTGCTTAATGACTTTCGTTGTCAGGGCACTTTCATCCCGCCCTTCGGAAGGGCGGGGTTCATCGGCAAAGAGCGATGATGTGCTCAAGATTACCACTAATTGCGCAACAAAAGCCATTTTTCGTATTGACGTGTGCTTCATAATTACCTCCTTTGCTCTTGGAAAATTGAAGTTACAAGTCAAGCCGGGAACCTGTCTAATATAACCCTGATTCATTAAATTGTCAACCCCGACCCCTGCCAAGCCATTTGCGGGGTGCCCGTCAAGTTTGTAGGTGGATTTTTCAGGCTGCTAATGGTTGTTGCGACCATAACTTGTCCCACCTTTTATTCACCCAGGTAACCCGCAAAGCCAATGTTGCTGATGAGCCGGCTCTGCTCCAGATCATACCAG
>JAUVYQ010000391.1 GCA_030603035.1 Phycisphaerae bacterium
TGAAAATGCTCCCTGGTGACATTGCCCAGGGATTGTCTTAACTAAAATCGAAATGTTTTATTTTGGGGAATATTGAGATGGCTTCTGCTTATAGACTTCGATTCGATTATACGAAATTGGATGATGCTCGGAAAAAAAGCCTCAAGGCGATTCTTATGATTTTGCTTTTGGACGGTGGATGTGAAATTGAAGTGGAACCTGTCGAGTTCCCTGATAAACTCCAATTCAGTATTGATTCTGGGTTTACCGGTTGTAACTTTGTTGTTGTTTGGGATGCTGAAAAGTCTGAGTATCATTTCTCTGTTGATGCTCTTGGATGTTTTTTGCCGATTATGTTATCTGAGACGTATGCGAAAAGATTGTCGAAATTGTTAATGAGTGAGATAGGGGGTGGCGTTGTGGGTGACGTTGAAAGTAGAAAATATACAGCCATTCTTGATGCAATGGAGGATCGCATTGATCCGGATGAAATCGAGAGAACGAGAAACGCAAAATGTTACAAAGAAAATGAGCCGGTTTTACCGCGTGACATTCTGCCTGGGATGATGGCAGAAATTTTTGAGAAAACAAGCCCAACTCGATCCGATGCAGTATCATTCGCTAAGTATTATGAGTCCAGGTTGGCAGCTCACAAGGCCCGGACGGCAGCTCACAAGGCCCGGACGGCAGCTCACAAGGCCCGGACGGCAGCTCACTAAGCCAGGACGGCAGCTCACAAGGCCAGGTCGGCAGCTCACAAGGCCAGGTCGGCAGCTCAGCAGGCCAGAGCGATCCGGCAATTCGGCTGATTTTGCTGGCTTGATAAAAAGTTGTAATTTGTAATATGGATGAACTCAAGGAAAAATGTGTCAAGTGTCGCAACTGCCCGAAGTGCAAAAGACCGAATCTGATACTTAGGCGTTGGCTTGATGAGCCGGATGTTTTGTGTGGTTGGTGCTTTTGGACTTTTGCTTTTGTGAAATCGAAGACGGGTAATTTGACGCTTGTGAAAAAAATGAAACTGCCCAAAACGTAAAGGTGAAGTGAAATGGTCAACACTATATTATTTACTGTCATTTTCCTATGGCTGATAATTTTGTCCGAGCGGATACATCGCCA
>JAUVYQ010000003.1 GCA_030603035.1 Phycisphaerae bacterium
TTCTTTCATTTGGTCTAAAATTTCTTCATACATTTTTTTGCCCTCCAATGGCAGAAACATTTTTAGGTGAATTTTAAGCTAATTTACCAAAAATGCACCTGTTGGAGGGCTATTTTTACCTACAAACTTGACGGGCACCCGCGTGGCAGGAGCAATTAAAAAAAAAGGCGGCCCAAAAATCCAGCAAGAGTGCAACAAGATTGACGGAACCTTCGTAGGCGGGGCCGTCGTAACCACTGCCGGCAATTTGAAAGCAAAGTATGTAATTCACGCCGTTGGGCCTCGGATGAGCGAAGGAAACGAAGACCGGAAGTTAAAGAACGCAACGTTAAACTCGCTCAAATTAGCTGATGAAAACAATCTCAAAAGCATTGCCTTCCCGGCAATCAGCGCCGGCATTTTCGGCTTTCCCATCCAGAGATGCGCCGAAATAATGCTCAAAACAACTATCGATTATCTCAAAGGCCAGACCGGCCTGGAAAAAGTTATCTTTTGTCTCTTCGGCCATGCTAATTACGAGGTCTTCGCAAACCAGCTAAACCAGGAACTCTCAAAATAAAGGCAATGGCCGTGCTCCGTGGACCGTCCCCGAACCGGCCACGCTTTTGCTGCTCGGCCTCGGTGCGGTGATGGTGAGAAAGAGGCTAAAAACTTTTTGAAAGGAGAATTGAAATTAAACTGTGTGAGTTCTTTCGGTTGTGTTCTACTTTACCTGACAGTATTCAAAGCCATAACTCTAATGAGAATTTTCTGCGCGAATTCAAACAGTTATTTGGCTCCCAAGAAGCAAAGGACGCTTCCAGTGTCCTGTACGCCTTTTTCTGCGAAAAGAAAATACCCAGAGTTAAGGGAGAGAGCAACGTCATCTACATCGGAAAGACGAAGCAAAGTCTTCGATGGAGATACCTGAGTTATGCAAAACGTTGGTATTGTTCTCCCTATAACTGGGTATGCTTTAGCCACGTTATCGAACACTACGGGCCTGTCAGTCTTGCGTATCTTGTTATTGATGATGCTCAATCCCTGAAAGAAGCAGAACTCGATTTGCTAAAGGATTATTACGAGCTTCACCTGGAGAGACCCCCAAAAAATGCTCGGGGGTATGGCTCCTGGGGTGGATGGATAACAAACGTGCAGTAAAATTCGACTCGAAAAACCCGATACAGAAGAAAGAGGCTAATAGTTTTTAGTTCGTTGTTCATAGTTCGTAGTTGCTTTTCTCAGCGTAATCTGCGTCTAATTTCCCTTTGTGCTTTTTGTGCCTTTTCGTGGCTATATTTCTCTGCGTTAATCCGTGTCTAATAATTCTAATTTCTTCTCAGCGGTCTCAGCGTTCTCGGCGGTAAATAGGCAACTCCGCTCGTTCATCGGCTGCGGATTAGTTGATTACTGTCGTAACGAACGTGAGGATGATTTGTTTTCAAGTCCTCGATAAAACGCAAGCCGTCCTTCCAGTACCCTGCAGTAGGTTTTAACTCGGCACAATGACCTGCAAAATAGCGGTTTATATTGTAAACCAAAAGCTCCCTGAGATACTTACTCACCATTGACGCCAACGACACCGGCAAAAAACGCTCATCCGCATCAACTACAAAATGCAAACGCATCACTTTCCCGCCGGCTTCTAATTCATAGCTGCTTACCGCCGGACTCTCACGGACAATCTTCAATTCCATATCCGCAAACATCCGCTGCAGGATTTTCCGATAGCGAACCCTTCCCCCCTGCCGGTCAACTATAATTTGTAAATCGTCGCCCGCAAAATTATCAAAAGCTCTCTTTATAAGTCGCGAGGTAGCGGTAAAAAGCACGCGAGCTTTATTTTTCACGCTGCCGACCATCTTGTTGTAGTACGCAACGTCCAGACAATGGCTTTTCAGCCCCAGCAATTCCATACTATTTGACGCCAGGTCATCCTTTAGCACCGCCGAGGCGATTTCCTTGTCGGCTTTATCTGCCACAATCTCTTGCCTTCCGGCATCTTTATACCAGGGATAATCACTCAATCGCTCAAGGCAGTCCGGACACAGCAGCGTCAGTAATTCTGTCAGCGTCGCCGGCTCTTTACCAAGGCATCTCAGGCATGCCAGCACCGTCCGTTCCAGGTGTTTGGTCCCCACCGATTTGCTGTATGCCTTTTTGCTGTCGGCGATGAGCAGTCGTCCCGCAAGCCGTTTTCGCTTATTGCCGACACTCTTTTTCAAAATCTGCCAGAGGTCAGTCTCTAAAAGAGGATGCGGAAGCAAAAACGTGCTCGACGATACTACCAGTGGGCCAAGAATCGGCCCAAAACCAGCTTCATCAATCCCTACCAGAACAACCATCCCTGCAATCCTTTATCATCCTTACGATTATTATCCCCGGTGCGACTCGAACGCACAACCTCTGGCTCCGGAGGCCAACGCTCTATCCAATTGAGCTACGGGGACTCCAGAATTAACTCTTTAATTTACAAATACTTACGTTTCTATTCCGGAGACTGAACATCCTGATTAGCCCCAAAATCACCTGAAAAGGTCAGTTTAAGGTCAGTTTTTTCTGCGCCAGCTTTTTTCAACAGGTCGTTCATAGTCTCTGTCGCCTTGTCGAAATGGTCATCGTCAACGGTGCTGTAAAACTTTTCGGTAGTGTCAATCGAGCTATGACCCATAAATTCTTTGACCACGTTCATCGGCAATTCATTAGCCCAGTTTTGGCCGCAGCATTTACGCAGGACGTGAACCGTTAGCTCTTTGTTGTTTGTCTCTATCCCCGCCCACAGTACCCGCCTATGAAAGTTGCGTATGATATTGTTCGACCAGTAGCGATTCAGCCAGGGACGGCCTTGCTCTTGACACTTTTGCCACTTATCACGGATTCGCTGACAGCCCTGTTTGTCCATAAGTACAAAAGGCACGTTGTCAGGGGATTCTAATTGTAGTTGAGTAAGTAAATCAAGCGTTAGCTCCGGCAGGGGTATTGTTCGGACATCAGTATCTTTAACATCAAACGGGGGGTACTCTTTAGTCGCCGGTCTGTTTGTGATATGGACTCTGCCTTTGTCAAAGTCGATATTCGTCCAGTGCAAGGCAAGGGCTTCGCTCTCTCTCAGTCCGGCGGTGTAAGCTAAGGCATATAAAACCTTTTCTCTCAGCTTCGGTGTAACCTCAAGTAATTTATGAAACCCGTCCGGTTTTAGATAGTGCCATTCGGACGGTGTGCATTTTGGCCTTGCTATTTCGTTAAACGGATTGCTGCTGACAATGCCGTCCCTGACCGCTTCTTTGAACAGTGTTTTACAATGCCTCAATACTCTATGCCGGCTCCAATCCCCTAACGACTTTTCGCAGTCAACAATCGGTGTCAATTCAGCCAGAAAAGTTTTAGCTGCCCGTCTGTCAATTTTACGCATTAACGCATCCAGTCCGAAATGATTGTAAAGACGTTTAAGCGTCAATTCGTAAAGCTGAACCGTTGCAGGTCGCAGTCCGTCTATTTTGGTTTTGTTGTGTAGCCAGCGGACAGTGTATTCTTTTAGTGTCTCGTTCGATGGGTCTCTCGGTGTCCCCTTGTCAAGTTCGTTCTGTTTTTGCTTCTGAAACCTCTCAGCGTCCTTTTTTCGTGCGAATGTTTTGCTGTACCGTTTCGGCCTTCCCGTGTTCGGGTCATACTTCCCAAACCAGCGAACCCGCCATTGTGTACCGTTGTCAGTTTTGCAACGATACAATCCTATTTTCTTAGTCATTTTTCACCTCACTTTCATAAAAAGAAAACCCCGCCGCAGTGGACTCCGATACATAGACCGGCTGCTTTGGGGTTTTCTGTTTTTTGGATTGTTTCGTATCGGAGTCCATAACATTCGGTATTCTACCTTATCGCTCCGGCTACTTCAACAAAAATCTGAAGTTTTTTTGCAAATAAAACAAGATTTTTCTAATCCACTATTATTTCGTCCGTTTGCCTGATTCAGCCGATTCCGTGCATATTCGGCTTCGCTGCTTGCCCTGTGCTGTGTTAAAATTTGCTTGCCCTACCTACGGGACGTCCTTTTCGCTTACGGGGTCTTTTGCCCTTCAGATAAGCAGTCAAGGCGTCCAACACGCCGGACTTATGCTCTGGCTGATACCGAATAACGCCTGGCTGAAGCTCCGTAATTTTTACTTTACTCATCATCACATAGCCCCGCTAATTTTTTACAGATATGTTTCGCTTCCTCAGACATCTCCGGCCAAGCGGCGACTACGCCTTGCAACTGCTCGTCCTGAATGACTATCTCAGCTAACCGCCTGAGCTTGTCGCTAAAACTTTCCTTCATATTTTTTTTATCCTTCGGTTCGTGCCATAGATACTTTGTCGGGCATCGAAAAACATATCATTTTTTTGCTGTCGGATAAGAGCGGCCAGCTCCCGCCTGCGTTCCCGTTTATGCCTCTTTTTCCTGCTCACAGCTTGCCCGTAAGAAGGGTTTGCGCCTCAGACTTGCTATTAGGGGTATCACAAGCCGTCTCAGGGGGCGTTCGCTCGTCCTGTGGCCTGTCAGGGGTATTGTCGGCTATATCTGTCGGCTGTGTGTCCATTCCTAACCTGATTCGCAAATCTCGAATTTCGTCACCAGCCCAAATCCCAGGACAAAAACTTTCGTCACTAACGACAAAAACCAATCCGTAATCGCTGTAAATTTTACTGAAGGCGTCCAAAAAGTCCTGTCGCTCGTTTATGCAATCTCTAAGCAAAGCGTTTATTCTCTCATCGGCGATACGCCTGCTTTGCAAAAGGTATGCGTTCAACTTGATTTTCAGGTTGCGTTCGCAATCGCTTAGCTCTCTTGCCTTGTGCGGTATAATTTCCTCGGACAAAAGCCGGATAACCTCAACGGAAGCGTCTAACTCGTTGCTGCGATTTTTGAGACTCGTCTTGAATTTCTCAAAAGCGTTCACGTCTCCAGTAAGACTTTCGCCGGACAGGTCTTTCAGCTTTTTTATCTGCTCTTTGATACGTTCGCTTTTGCTTCGCTCATCGGCGAGTCTTTTCTCAGCAGCAGAAATTTCTTTCGATAAGGTCTCAACGCTTCTGGCAAAAGTGCCAACTTCTTTTTCAACTTCGTCTTTGAATTGTAAATAATAGTCCATTATAATTCCTTTCAATTCTGGATATTAGTTTCCACTATTATTTTTCCGGCTTCGACCCTTTGTTCACTTTGAATATCATAGAGATAATGTTCTCGGCTATAACATCCACTTCATCACGCAGGTCAGGGGCGAGACCTTCAGTGCGGATAAGCTCACGAATAGCACCTACTTTACCGGCAGGCATCCTTCCCGAACGCTCTAACGCCGACAAACTTTTTTCCAGCGACTTGCCAAGCTGCTCATAATCGCCTGCAGCAAGATACTTCTGCAAACGCCAGGCGTTCACCTGATATTCCTCAATGTCCTCAGGGACATCCTTCGGCTGAAAATCGTATTTTTCAACCAGCTCGTCCTGCAACTCAACGGCCTCGGCGTAAAGGTCAGACTGTCTTTGCTCTTGCGCTTCCAGACCTTCGGCCATCGCTTTCACCACTTCCGGCGAATGCTGGTGGACAAGGGTTTCGCCGTCTGCGTTCGCTTGTGGCTCCGGCTGTGGGTTAGCCCGCTCGTGGAGCAGTCGCATATTTTCGACCGCCCGCTTGTGGTCGGGACTACTGCCGTCAATGTATGCGTGCTTCGGGTCTGACCGTGCCTCTCTCATCACACTGCCAATTTTTATTTTCGCCTCATCCGGTGATAACTGACTAACATCGTCCGAAGTCATCTCCATAAATTCATCTGCCATTTTTTTGCTCCTTTTCTTCTGGACATACGGCATCGGTAATTGTTCGCCGTAAAGAATCCATCCTGGCTTCTATTCTGTTCAACACCGACTGACTCCAGCCCGTCCCGCCTTGCGGAAAAGTTTTGGCGTTCAACTTTTTGCGAAGCGCAATATATTCCTCGGTGGCTTCGTCAAGGGTCAAGTTCGTTCGCTCTGAAATCTCTATCGGTTTAGCCATTTTTTTGACTCCTTACATCGCTTCGGCGACATCGTGATTGTTATTCCTGAAGGCCTTAAGTCGCAACTTGGCTATCTCTTCGGCCTCCGCAGACTCCCTCTCGTCCAGCTCACGCTGCTCTGGTTGTTCGATAATCTGCCTGTCCGTGAACATTCCGTATCGCTTGCCCTGCAATTCCGAAGCCCTGTTCGCAGAAGCAATGTCGCCCTTCGCAATCGCCAAAATCCTTTGGTGTTCCAAATCACTCATAACTTTCCCGACATCTGCGGCGTTCTCTTTGTAAAGCTGCTCCAAACGCTCTATAATCTGGGGCTTCTTTTTTAATTTGCACGCCATATTTCCGGCAGTCGCTTCAGGATAACCGGCAACGGTTGCCGATTTAGTGCCATTGCCGTAAGTCTCAGATTCAGGACTGGCATAGGCCGAACAAAACAGGTCTTCCTTCGGTGATAAAATTGTCTTTGCCATTGTTCAAAATCTCCAAAAAAAGTTCAAAATTCCAAAAAATATATTTCAAAAAAACGAATCTCAACAGCCATAAATTTTGTGCGGGGTACTATTATTTCTTTGCTGTGGCCGGCTTGGGGGGCGATAAGGGGGTCTGCGCAGTGTCTTTTGGTGTTCTCTGCAAGGGTTCGCTCACGTGCGAGACAATCTCTGCCAGTTCTCTGAACACCTGACGGCTGACTGACCTTTGACTGACCTTTTGCCTTGCTTTACCGTTGTTTATTACGCTTAACATCTTATCAATACTGCCCTTACGTTACTTATGAGTGTTGGCCTGCAAAGCCGTTACTCTTACTCAATACTACTTTTTGAGCCAAAAACCGCATCACCTCGTTCAGCGGATACCGAACCCGCCTCCCTATCCGGACGCCAATAAGCAAGCCCTCGTCCCTGTAATACTTCAACGTCCGCTCAGGGCTGTTGCCGTCCAGACGCAGCAGCTCTATCGTCTCAGCAGCCGTCAATACCGCCGGTGCAGGCCTACCGTCAGGTAAAAACACCACCGATAGTATTTGCTCGTCAATGTTCATACGCTTTTGTCTTTAACCTACGCTTTCTTAACCTTTTTTCACTTGCCATAATTCTCTCATTTATACTGTTTGTCTCGTAATCATCGTTATCAGCCATACTTATCAACGAGGCCGTCTCTGCAACCACTTATCCTTTGTCGGCTATGCCTTTTACTATTAGCGTAGCTGCGTTTACGTCCTGAGCGGCCTGACAGGTACTCTCCGGCGGCGGCTATAACCTTATCTTTACGGACTTGCTGTTCAGTCTCGAAAAGTGTCCTTTCTATATTTGTGTTTTTCGTCTTTTCAGTCATAAGGTTTTTTCAGTTTTTCAATTTGCTGGTTACCTTATCTAATTGTTAATCTTACTGTTTATCTAATGTTAATCTTAGTACGCAGTATCATTTTGCTACTATCGAGTATCATTTTGCTACTTTCTAAAGTATCATTTTGATACTGTGCAGTATCATTTTGCTACTGTTTGACATTCTCTTAATCGTCTCATTTTGATACTATTTCCTTCTGTCATTTCCTTTGGTTTCGATAATCTTTGCCGACCGTAATCTGCTTGCTATTCTTGCGTCAAAGCCCCGGCCTAACTGCTCGATTGTCTTATTTGAGCAGACGTAGGTCGGCAGTCTGTTTTCCTGCCGCTTATTGATAAGCGAATACAGTGTAACGTATGCAAAGTCTGTTTCCTGTTTGCTTCTCAGTCCGAGGTCGTCTATGAACAGCTTGTCCACGTCTTTGAGCGGCTTAATCATATCCAATTCGGTTTTGGTTGCTGCCGGCGACATTGTTGACCGTACCTGGACGCAAAAATCATCGAAATTGATTCGCTGGCAGGTGAATCCTTGATAAACGTAATGCCGGACAAGTGCTGCCATAGCGTAGGTTTTACCCGTGCCGACTGAGCCGAATACGAAAACATCCCGCCCATACTCTAAGCCCAACAGCGTTTTACGAATCTGCTCGTCAAGGTCATCGAGTTTTGCGTCTGCGTATAGAGAGCCGACCAGACTCCGTATTTTCAGCTCTGCATATTCGTCCGTGATTCTTGCCTGGCGTTCACCGACATCAATACAACGCTTACACCATTTTCGTTGCCCTGAAATATCTTTGTGCCGCAAACCGAAGCCACAGTTTTCGCATTTAGCGGATAAATTCTGCGACTGGTTCAGCACACTGCTCAACTTTACCGCCATTATCATTGCTCCTTTTTTTCCAGGTTCTGACCGCCGCTCGCCAGTCTCTCATTTTGTTTTTGCCGACCTTCCAGTCCCGCTCCGAGTACCAGTCAATAAATCTCTGGCCATCTATTTCATAGCCGATACTTTTCGCATACGCCTCGACCTCGGCGGCGTCTTTCGGTTTGACGAATTGGCTGGGTTCTCTTGGTGTTGGTGTTTTGCTAAAGAATTGTTCCGCCTTTTCAGTCAGTACCAGACCTCGATTTTGTGTTTTGCCTTCGCTTCTAATTAAATCCAGCTTTCCGCCCAATCTCTCAATCGCCCGAATAGCCGTGCTGCGGTGTATATTGAATTTCCTTCCAATGGCCGGATAGGTAAAATTGTAGTTACCGTTAAGAGTAAGAGAGTGAATGTCCGCCAATATGATTTTCTCCGGCAAGCTAATTCTGTTCTCTGCAAGTAAGGCCGCCGGCAAATAAAGCCCTTTGAATGTTTTTGCTTTCTCTTTTCTCATTCGAGTAAAGCCCTTTTACGCTTAATTGATTGTTGCTCGATTTTGTCAAGTGCAACTCGGACGGCCTTAACCTGATAACGCAGACGACCGCCGACAATCAAATGTGGGATTTTTCCAGCTTTAGTTTGCTGCCGAATATACTTCTGCGGCAACCGTACTGCTGCGGCTACTTTTTCCAATGATATGTATTTATCGTTCATACCATCAGAATACGTAGAGAGAGAATTGTCGGATATAGTATTTTCCGCTCACGGCCTACAATAAGTCGCTTCGACCTACAATAAGTCGTTTTCGGTCTTACTTTGAGCTTGCTCAGGTGTTACTTTGGCTCCGAACCTTGCAATGACCTCCGATGGTAAAACCAAATATGGAGAGTTTTTTGCTGTGCTTGTGCGTTTTGATGTTATCCCCCCATCCTTCTTTCCCAACCGTGCCGCCGTAGCGATTGTTTTGTGCGATACGGAAGTAAATTCCATAGCGTCTATGATTCGTACTCGCTTTTCGTCCCGCTCCCCTGCTCGCTTGTTTTCGATTGGCGCACCTATCGGCTCTCTTACTAACCGCTCCAGCAAGGTTTGTACGTCCTCAATTCCTGCCGTTTCGGGGATAGTCTTGTCGGTTTTGTGTATGATTCTAATAGCGTCCGTGCAATCGTCCTGTATCTGCGATAACTGGTGCCGGGCTTTTGGTATATCGAATTCTGTATATTTCCTGCGGAGTCTAATGAAGGCATTACGGGCGTAGTCGGTCGCCCAGTCTGCCAGCCCCCCAGCCCATTTCCTCTCACTTTCAATTAACTCGTAGAGTTCCTCGAATGTTTCAACTTGTTCAAAAAAATCTTTTCTGTCCATTTCGTCCCTACTTTCCGGACAGCCGACAGCGATGGAGTAGGGACTACCCACCGCCGTCAAGCCGTCCGACTTAATTAAGCTCTAAAAAGGTCACTAAAAGGTCAGTCATTACTGACTTTTACTTGTAAGCTCCACTGTACTGTTACTGACACTTTCGTTTTTAAGCTAAAAACCGATATTTGCATAACTACAAACAGGGTAAAAACTTACCATTTTGCCCCTTTTCGGCTCCGGAGGCCAACGCTCTATCCAATTGAGCTACGGGGACCAAAACCAATACTGTTTATTACGACAAAGCGGCAAATATGTCAAGAACATAACCGCCTGATTAACTGGTTTTTGTGCTCTTATTGCAATTTTATACATACGGATTCCGCCTCAATATGTTATAATAGTGTTGCAATGGAAAGGAAGATGAAAAGAATGAATTCGCATAGGTCAATTCGAGCGCAGCTCATTCTGCTGCTTGTTGTCCTCTTTTGCTGGACCGCTGCCGTTCGAGCCGACCGGCCAGGCTGGAAGCGACAGGAGGTCGATTGGCGTATGACCGGCGGCTCTCGCATCAAGGCCATCAACTACCCCCAAGACAAACCGGTGCCGACACTCAACATACAAGGGCGCCGGCAGCGGAAACCTCTGCGGAAAAAGGCCCTTCCGCCCGAAGCAGCTTCACGACTCGCACCGCTCACTGAAGAGTCCACCCCCCCAATTTTTGCCACCGTTATCGACTCACCTCCGATTGACGGGTTTGTGCCCTGGGTCGCTGTTGCTGTTACTGATAAGCGTTATCCCTGGGAAGATTGGATATTCGATGCCAATGACACAAACTCTGTCGAGGGCAATTATCTGGCTGCCAATCCCGAGGCCAACTATGCCGTCGGTATCCTTGACTCCGGAGCCAGTGGTCACGTAATGGCGCACGATGCCGCTACGCAGGCCGGTCTTTCCGGTAGTTATCTAACTTCAACTATGCTTGAAATCATCGGTGTCACCGGCTCGGTCTGGGCCTGGGTGAGCCAGCCGATAGGCATTTTTGTTGATGGAATCGGGGCGATAGAACCTAACGGCCTGCTCTACGATACTTCGGGGATGGTCGGCGAGTGGAATACCGCTATTGACGTTGGCGACGCAGTAGAATCACCGAATTTGCCCACGGTCATTGGTTCACCCCTGTCGGTTTATTTTGCGGCTGACTTCCGCAACGACCAGCAAATCACAGCCACCCATAACGGTGAAGATTTCAACAGTCCCGACATATTCTTCTACGAGTTGTCAGACCCCTGCTGCCCGAGCTATCCGAACAAAATACCTCTGGAACTGCGTCCGTCGTTCGGCGCTTTTGGTGTTCAGTATGTTTTCGACCCTTTTGACTCGTGGTTATCCCCCATAAGCCCTTCCGTAATAATGGGGGCAGGTCTGCAGCCACTGCAGAGTGTCTTCTTTGTCCATAGCGTGGACCTTTACAAAGGCGACAAAAGCGCAATTGACAAAGACCGCTTTATGCTTGACACAGGTGCGCAGGTTACCGTCATCGGCTCAAGGATAGCAGCGCGTCTGAAGCTTCACCCGGATCATCCCGATTTCGAGGTTGAGGTACAGGGAGTTACCGGCGATAGCATCACGGTCCCGGGCTTTTACATCGACGCGCTCGAAATACCTGCCATTGGCGAATGGCTCTCGTTCACAGACGTGCCGGTCATTTTCCTTGACGTTTTTTCTCCGGAGGGTGGAACGCTGGATGGCATAATCGGGATGAACCTTTTCGTCGAGCTTAACTTTGTCCTTCGCGGTGGTGGAATGTTCTTGCAGGAGGACCCACGCATCGAATTCGGGCCCATTCCTTATCACATTATTGCTGACATTGCTCCAAGAGGCGGGGACGGCGTGGTTGATTTCTTAGACCTGGCCGTTTTTACTAAAGCCTGGCTTGCAACCAAAGAGCCTCGCTCGGCCAATTGGAACCCAAAATGCGACATTGCGCCGACCTCGAATCCTGATGGGAGCATCAATTTCCTTGATTTTGCCACGCTGGCTGAGCATTGGTTTGAAGGTAATTAACCCTGAGTGTGCTGCAATCTTACCAGGCCTCACCATCTCGGATTTCTCAAACCAGACTATCATTTGACATAGTTGCCGCTTAAGAATATGATTATACTATTGTTGTTTTGCAGGCATTGCCAATGAGATTTGTAATTGATTTTGTATATTTGCTGGCCGCTGCAGCTTACAGCCCTGTGGTCATATACCGGGTCATCAGGCACAAACGCTACCGGACCGGATGGGCCCAGCGATTTGGCAGAATTATTCGCAAAGACCGTGCACTTAAAAAATGCATCTGGCTCCACGCCGTCAGCGTGGGCGAGGTCAATGCAGCCAGGACCGTCATTGAAGAGCTTGAAAATAGATTCCCGGATTTCGAAATCCTAATCAGCACTACCACCGATACCGGCTTCGCCCGTGCAAACGCATTATTTGGCCAAAATCTACACGTGTCTTACTTCCCCTTTGATTTGTCCTGGATAATGCGCCGTGCCTTCCGCAAAATTCGCCCGGCAATCTGTCTGCTGATGGAGCTGGAAGTTTGGCCCAACTTTGTTCGCATCGCACAGCAGTTAAACATACCTGTTGTCGTAGTCAACGGGCGAATAAGTGACAAAAGTTTTTCCAGATACAAAAAAATAAAGCCAATTGCTAAAAAAATCTTCCGCAAAATTACGCTCATTCTCGCCCAGACGGACGAATACGCTCAGCGATTCAAAGAAATCGGCTGCCCGGATGAAAAAGTAATCGTTACCGGCTCACTAAAATACGACACCGCTCAAATCACCGACAAAGTCGAAGGCGCAGATGCCATTGCAGCACAACTAAATATCGGCGGGGAAAAATTATGGGTCGCAGGCGCCACCGGTAACGATGAAGAACAGATTCTGCTCAACGTTTATCAAGACCTAAAACAACAGGACCAATTCACCGACCTGCGTTTGGCGATTGTCCCCCGCAAACCAGAAAGATTTGACGAAGTCGCACAGATAATACAACAAACCGGCCTGCCCTTAATCCGCTACAGCCAGCGGAAAGACAAAGCCGCCCCACCAACAACCGACAAGCAAGCGGTAATTCTTGGCGATACTATGGGCGACTTGCGAAAATTTTACTCGCTTGCGACTATAATTTTCGTCGGCCGGTCGCTCGTACCGATGGGCGGCTCCGATATGATAGAGGCGGTCGCTCTCGGCAAATGCACCGTATTCGGCCCACACGCCTTCAATTTCAAACAAACCGTTGATGCACTTCTTGAAGATAACGGCGCTATTATGGTCAAAGACAAAGAGGATTTGCTTCAAACAATGCAGAAATGTCTTGCCAAGCCGGATTTCGCTCGAAAAATTGCCCGAAATGGCCGGGAGGTAATCAGAAAAAACCAGGGCGCCACCGAAAAAACCATCGAACAAATCGTAAAATTCCTAAACCCCGCCTGATACTTAGAGCCTATCTGAATAACCCTTCGGTTTTGTCATTGCGAGGAGCGAAGCGCTGAAAGTCCGGCCCCTGGACGGAACGAAGCAATCTCGATTTTCGAGCGTTTGAGATTGCCACGGCCTTTCAGGCCTCGCAATGACAGGAATTCACAAAAGTTATTCGGATAGGCTCTTAGCCCCCAGTTTCACTGGGGGTTTTTATTCGTTTAGCCACGGCCTCAATATGCGCCGGCCCAGTTCCGCAGCAGCCGCCGATAATGTTCACACCGGCTGAATAAATCTTTTCCGCCGCCGCTGCAAAATCCTCCGGGGCTACCTTATATATCACCTGGTCATCAACCAGTTCCGGTTTCCCTGCATTTGGTTCCGCAAGGATTGGAACCTCTCCCTTCATCTCTGACACATAGATTTGAGCAAGACTTACGTATTGTTCCATACTTAAACTACCGCAATTAAAACCTATACCATCAATTCCAAGAGGCAGGAGTTTGTCGGCTGCATCAGCAGGGTCAATTCCCATCATCGTTCTAAATTTCTCGCCGGCTGGGTCATAGGCAAGCGAAACGAATACCGGCAAATCAGATATAGATTTGACCGCTTCGATTGCAATTGTCACCTCATCAAGAGCTGTCATCGTCTCGATTATAAACCCGTCCACACCACCACCCAAAAGTGCCTTTGCCTGCTCAGCAAAAGCATCTTTTAATCTATCCGCTTTCAAAGGTCCCAGTGGCTCCAGAAAATCACCGCTCGGCCCGATATCACCTAAGACATACTTTTCCTCGCCGGCAGCCCCGTGAGCTATTTGCGCCGCTGCGGTATTTATATCTTTGACCTTATCGTCAAGGCCGTGCCTCGCCAGTGCGTATTTATTCGCCCCGAACGTATTGGTAATAACCGCATCGCTGCCAGCTTGAAAATAAGACCGATGAATATCAAAAATCGTATCCGCCGACTCTATATTTAGATAATCATTGCATGTGCCTGCTTTAATCCCGCGGGCAATCAGCTCAGTCCCCATCGCCCCATCCAACAGAAACAGGCCCTCGTTTATTCTTTCTTTTAGACTTATCCTGCCCATAAACAAACCCCGTTTTTATTCACTCCGGCTGTTCAATTATATGGCCGTCAATGATTCTATAAACGCGCTTGAAACCTTTCGGCTTGCGACGATTGAAATAATCATCCTGCTTTTTTTTGTCAAATTTATCTGGCTTTACTGACTTAAGAGTGATTATGACCGAATCTTCACGACCCTCCTGGGTGTATGTAATAATTTTTATGACGCGAGGAACAAAAAAACCCTCGGACATTTCTTTATATTTATATAGTTCTGCAATAGCCATCACTTCGCCATCCACATTAAAATACTCAATTTTGAAAACTCGATAGTCGCAGCTATAGATATACACCTTTTTGATTATCCGGCCCTGGTCATTTCTTTTCGTAAGCACATCAAATACACCTTCGGGCGATAGAGACCAGCTTCCATCGCTGCCAGGCGGTACAACTCCCAGAGCTTCAAGCAGAGTCTTAGGATTAATGATAATACTCTGGGATGAGTTTTGCTCAGACCACAGACCCCAATGGTAAGTGCTTATCTCTCTTGGTTTTATCGCCAGCCAGAACTCGCGCTCGTTCGAGCCGAGAACAATCCCTCTCGGGTTCAGGAAAAAATCTCCGTGCAGCCGAATTTGAGCGGGCGGATTTACCCAGAGCTTCACGGGAAAGTTTTCTTTATGCTTCTTTCCCTCAGAATAATACTGTAAAAGGCACTGCCCGTTAGCCCTCAGTGGAACTGCATTTTCTGAGCGCGACCTCAATGACTCTAATGATTGGGCTAAAAATTGCTTACCGGGACAAATACGCGTCGGCACTGTCAGTTCGGGCGCACAGCCGGCAAGAACTAATATCACTGCAGCAATCCATTTCCTTGTCATTGCGAGCGCAGCGAAGCAATCTCGTTTTGAACTTTGAATTTCCAACATTTGAATTTGTCTTGTTTCTCGTGCTTCAAATTTCGGATTTCCTCTCTCCTCTATCCGCTATACGCTAAACGCTAAACGCTATCTATAATTCCACCTGCAATATCTCGCCTATCTGCGACGATAATTGCCCGATTTGCTCCTCATCAAGGCGTGGATTTATCACCTCGACGAATTCCTTGTCGCTGCCGACTATTCTTAAACGCCAGATTTCCTTATCGTCTTCGACTCTGGACGAATCATATTTCAGACGCCTTTTTCGCATCAAAATTAACGTCAGGACAAACCGAAAATTTATTTTTTCCTGCTCAGTCTCTTCTGCCAGCCGTTCAAAAAAGGCCATCAGCATCTCATCATCAACGAATATCTGCTTTTTCTGGTCGGGGTCCGGCAGTTTGCTTTTCCAGTAGCAAAACACCTCTGGCTTTTCCATCTGCCAGTAATCAGCGCAGAAATCCCGCCGTTGCAGTCCTTCCTCAGTCTCTACCAGAGCGCCGAAGTACTCTTCACCGCGTTCGATTTTTTTACCTGTGCCGAAGCACTGCCCAAGCGGCTTATCAATTTCCCATTCATCCATCTTTATCTTCTCTATCCGCTGAACGCCCTATGCTATTCAAACTTCAGCCATTCGCTTATATTCTCTACCGTTTTAGGCCCTATACCTTTGACCTTCTGCAAGTCGTTCGGATTTTGAAAAGCCGGCGCACCATTGTTTTCACTGTAATCCTTGCGGTACGCCACTATTGCCCCGGCTCGTACAATGCCAATGCCGGGCAATCTTACCAGACTCGCTACAGGTGCGTCATTTGGATTTATTCGTCCCTCTAACTTAATTTCGCATCCACCGGAGGCGGCTCCAAACCCCACAAGGCTCGAAACCGCAAAACCCACAGAAAACAAAACACACACGCTCACAGCGATAACAAACGCAAACGATTGAATCCTGTTTTGCCTGATTTCTGTCATATCATATTGCATCATTTCTTCGATTCACGAGTCACGAGCCACGATTCACGATTTGTTTACCAACTGAAAATAGCGTTATGCAGTTTCTTCAAGCTTCGAAACGATTTTTTGGGTTCGAGCTGGGCCGTCAGCAGGCCGCTGTGGGCTATGGCACTGTCCTTTCTATCGGAAAGGTTCGAATATGTAACTGTATCAACAAATGGTTTGCTAAGCGCTATCTTATAGAACTGCTCAATCCACTGGCCTTGCCGCGATTGGTCCCATTCCTCGTGCCACACACCGGCAACTTTGCTATTATGTAAACCAACACCATCCCGGCTCGGAACTTCCACATCCGATATATACAGTGGCTTGGCTACAGGCCCAAAGTAATCCAGAATTGCCGATATTTGCATCATATCTCTGATGTGCATACCGGATTGATTCTTCCCGAAACGCATAGCCAATCCGAACGCATCAAAATTAATACCGCTCTGCACAACCATATCCATATACACCAACGGCGGAATCGTATTAGGTGTTGTTGCGTAATATTCGCCCCACGGGTTGCTGATTTCTATCATCTTCAATGCCCTGTTACTGCCCGCTTTTACAGCCATATTAGCCGCACGAGTCATTTCCAGAACCTGCTCGAAGCTGAACCCAAAATGATTAAACGCATTCAGACCGCTTACAACACACCAACCACGAACACTGCCTGAATACCGGGTAGCTGCATTCAACACGAATTGATATGCAGTTTCGCGAATCTTTTCAAACTCCGCCCCCTTACGGAGCAGCCACCTCGGCAAATATTCCTTCGAGAAGCAAAGAAGCGGACCTGCACCGATTGCCAATTTCTTTTTACCAAGCACATCAATACACTTATCAACCATTGAAAAATCGTAACTGCCTTTATGAGACTCTATCTGCGCCCAGTTTATGGGTATCGTTACAGCGCCGAACAATTCCAGCAGCTTCTCAACATATTTAGAATTATTAATCTGCATAGGGTCTATTCTGCAGCCAAGGCAGCCCCGCCCAAAACCGTGGTTCTTGCTCCTTGCTTCAAAAAGCGATTCAGACTGTTTTATTGCCAGCTTTTCAGAAAAAACTATAGCTTTTTTAAGCGATTCATCCGCCAATTTAGACGCCAGCGGTGCCTCTGTTATGTTTTGAATCGCCTGAACGAACAAATCCTGTGCCTCTTTGGAAATATCTTCTAAGCCCTCTACGCTGTCAAAGAACGACCAGTCTTCCCGCTTGTCGATGATTTGCATTAGCTTTGCCCGTGCTATCTCGACATTCAAATTATACAGGCGGGTTCTTTCAGGCAGGCAGGTAGTCGGTAAAAGCACCTTACCGAAACCGTCAATAGGCCACAGCAATGCCAGTCCCGCTGCTTCCAGGTTTGGCTTCTTACACTCGATAAACCCGTTTTTGAATGTAATATTCGCTCGCCGAACGCCGATTCCATCGGTCCCGAAAAGATAAGCGCCGCATAGCGCGAATTTATCTACAATCTTGCCGTTTCTAAAAACCTGGAATTTCACTTTGGCCCTCTACTTGTTAACACATAGTGTTTAGCGTAGAACATTTAGTATTGTCATTTCTGCAAATATTGTCATTCCTGCGCAAGCAGGAATCTATAACCTATCTGCTACAATTAGCCGCTGATTATAGCAATTCCACCCTTAAACGCAACCCAAACTTTTATTGATTTTGATTAACTGTGGAAATGTGGTACGAAATATGAAATACGGGATACGAAAATCAATTCGAAGCTATCCCGCTCTGACCGTACACGCTGCACTGTTTCATTTGAAGCTCATAAGCCAGATTGTTCTTCTCTATCAGCTTGGCTATCAAACCGATTTGATTGAGCAACGTCTCAATAAGGTCGATATTTATCAGGGTTGATTCAGGACTATATTGTGGCAGAGCAATAATCACATAACCGCAATTAGTCCGCTCCGTAGCCAATTGTGCAGCAATAATGCTGAAGTCGTTTACTTGAGTTATAACCGGCTCAGCACCGTCATCGATTTTATCGCAGAGTTCTCTCAAAAACGACTCACTGATGTTCAGCTTGGAAAATTTTTCAGAGTGGCTGGGCCAGTGGTTACCCTCTCTATCTATGATTACCACAATAGGGCCCCGCTCCGGCAGAATGTCAAAAATCTCCCGTACAATCTGCTCATTTAGCACACCGCCCGAAGAAAACAGCAAGTCATACATATCCATTCAATCAGCTCCTTGCTTCGCTTTCAAAATAACACCACCACCGGAAACTTCGGTATAATCAGACGCCGGCTTTCTTGGCGTATGATATTTTGGTTTAACTCTGCCGGAAAAGCAGCCCGCACCAACAGAGGGACGAGAATGCAAAACCTCAATAAACGCCCCAAAACACCGGTTTCTACGCTAAACACATACCTGACCGACTTGGTGCGCCACTGAGTTCGCAAGTGAGTTTATGGGACCCAGCACGCTATCCGGATGCTCGATGCTGAATACCCGATTTAATCCAATCGCCAATTACGAGTATCGAGTATCGAGTATCAAGAATCGAGTATCGAGTATCGAGTATCGAGTATCGAGAATCGTATCAACTCAAAAATCAAGCATCGATTTTAGCCTGCCCATCGGAAACTTTTTTCCAGGACAGTCAGTTGCTCGCGCCCCCGGCGTGGTCTTATGACCGTAAACCCGGCTTTTCGGAATCCTATACCGGTTTTGAAGAAACCGAACTAATTTCACAAGAGACTGCATCTGCCGCCTCGTCGGTACGGTTTGATTGAAGTTACCCACAAGGCAAATTCCCACCGCCTTTTCGTTCGCCCAGTTGTTAGGTGTCTTACAATGTGCTCCTGTAAGCTGCTTACGCCAGCGAAACGTAACCTCAACCGCACCATCACCACTGTTGGTCCCGTTACCTATGACAAAATCGTAGCCAATGCCTTCCCAATATTTGTTTTCTCTGTGCCACCTGTCAAATATAGCTGCGCTTCCGTTTTTCGTCGCTGAGTGATGTATCACTATAGCCGTCCATTTCTTTTCCACACGAGAAGGCGGCAGCCAGTCTCTCGGAATATTTCTATCAATTCCCGCCGGGGTTTGGAATGGTTTTTTAACCGGCGGCAAAACAACCCGGGACGTTGGAGTATAGGTAATCTCGGGCATCGGCTCATCATTATATGCACAGCCGCCCAGAACAAGAAAACAACACCAAACAATAAATACTCTGCTGAACATCTTTTAATTATTTCTCCTTTATCCGTTACCGGGCTTGCCCTTGATACCGTCGTCAAGGGGCCGCTATTGATTATGCCTGTGTTTCATCCCGACCCCTGCGGCAGGGGCGGGATTCACCCCGGCTTTTTGCTAACTGCGGCTTCCCTCTATATCTGGCCATATACACACGATTGCCACGTTCGTTGAATTCAACCACATCCATATACGAACGCATAAGAAGCAGTCCTCTGCCCTCGGGCTTGTAAAGATTTTCGCCGTATCGCGGATCCGGCACAGCGGCCGGGTCAAACCCATCACCCTCGTCAGTCATAGAAATCTCAAATTTATCCAGCCCCACCGAATAGTCAATTTTAACCTCTTTGTCAGGGCTCATTTTATTACCGTGCGTGATGGCATTGGTAAAGGCCTCCTGTAACGCCAGATGCACAGCAAAAACATCCTCTTTGCTGAAACCGTTCGCTTTGAGCTTAGATAGAATCCGCTTGCACACCTCAACAATAGCAGACGGCGTACTTTCGAGAGTCATTGAGCGGCTGGTTGGCATTTCTGACGCCATAAACCTATACCATCCCAAAAAGCCTTTGCAATGACTCTGCAAAGACAAGATTATATCTCAAATCAATAGCTATCGCTACGTTCCAAATTATCGGCCAATCTTCGCCATTGCGAACAAAGCGAAAAAACTTTCGCCTAATCTGCCGTAGGTAAACTTTCAACCGCACCTGCTACGTCCGGGTAAATATCGAAAATCTTCGTCAGCCGCGTTATCTTAAAAACTTCATAAATCCTTGGGTTTATATTACAAAGTCTCAATTGGCCGTCGCACTCGTAAATCCTTTTGCTGATTCTAATTAAAAGCCCTAAAACAGCCGAAGACAAAAACCGCACATTGCAAAAATCTAAAATCAGATTTATCCGCCCACCTTGCTCGATAACAGACATAATTGACTCCTGAAGCGCCTTAATGTCCTTCTCTTCAAGGATTTTTTCGTCGGTAAAAGTGGTAATAGTTGCGTTCTCGGTGTACTCGACACTTATTCTCGGCTTAATCTCAGCCATAACAATCTCCTAAAAAAACGCAAAATTGCATCAGAATCTTATGGTACGGTACCCTGGATGTCAAGTTTTTTACCACGCTTGAAAAAAATTTTAAAATTTTTTGCTATTTTACGCATTTCAGAGGAAAAAATTCTTGCAATTCGCAGTACTTAATGGATAATAAACGCTATGAGCTTTTGTGCGTTTTCAACCTTGACCTATCTTAACGCACGCCCGAAGTGCCCTGAGCGCAAAAGAGTAATGTTGAATTTTGTATTATTTACCTGATTTTTTACAACAAAGGTAAGTCGATAATTACACTTACACCGTAGAGAGGTATCTAAAAAAGGGCTTAACTACAACGTAGCTGCTACTCCTTATTTGCTTTTTCATTAGCGTACACCCGCCTACGGCGGATAAGAAAACTTTTATAATTATTGCACTATTTTGAAGGAGGCTAAAATGAAAATTAGTAGATCCACAGGATATGGACTGATTGCGGTCGGCTATATTGCCAAGCATCAAGACCAAAAGATTATTTTATCGCAAACCATATCTAAAGAATATGATATACCTTTGGAATATCTGCTAAAGATACTACAGCAGTTGGTCAGAGCAAATGTGTTACGCAGCAAAAGAGGACCACGAGGCGGGTTCTCCTTGGCTAAATCCACAAAAAAAATCACTATGCTCCAGATTATCGAAGCCGTTGACGGACCTATGATTAGTCGGTTGAACCTGGCTGAGCAAACTCACGGTGAAAAATTCAGTGTTCGGGCCGAAAAAACCTACGAAAAAGCAATTGCCCAGGCCAGAAGTGTTTTCGAAAAAACAAAGCTCTCAAATTTAATCGAAGGATAGAAATCAGAGCACAAAAACATAAGAGCGCCAAAACGAATATCGAATAACGAATATCGAGTATCCGGCATCGAGCATCGAGCATCGAGTATCGAGCATCGAGCATCGAGTATCGAGAAATGCATATTAGCCAGTTTCAACAGTTAATTGCTAAAAAATATAAAAAGCGGGACCAGCAAAGAGGAATCCCGGCCACGTTTATGTGGTTTATTGAAGAAGTCGGAGAGCTTGCCACCGCCCTTGTCTCTGAGGACAAAAAAAACAAAGAGGAAGAATTTGCCGATGTCTTTGCCTGGCTCTGCACGCTGGCAAACATAAGCGACGTGGACCTGGAAAAGGCCTGTGTTAAATACACCGGCAATAACGTCGAAGGCTTCAAACCCAAATAGCAAGCGTTTAGCGGATAGCGGATAGCAAAAAACTATACCCTATACGCTATACGCTATACGCTATTCTTTGCTTGCTGTTCCTCACCGCCAACTTCGTCAGGATGTTGAATCCCTATATCTTCATTAGCCGGTGTCAAGGCCCGGTAAAAGCACCACCCCAAACCGCCTATTATGATTAGAAAAACCGCCGCAAGGATTATATACGAAACCCCGCTTAACTTGTCGCGAATAGGTACTGCCGTCTCACTGATTTTTACCCTGCCCGCCAGACCAATCAGGATTACCGCGATAAATGCACTCACATCCATCGTTGCTACTATCCCCGCCCATCGCGCAAACCACGATGCCTGACTGCTAAAAGTATTATGCTTATCCAGCACATAGTTGCTAAGCCCCATCGAAATAATCCCAACCGCCAGCAGTAACCAGAACGCCGGATTCTCCGCTGCGCTCTCAGCAGCTTCCAGGATTGAGCTTCTCAGCAATATAACCAGCAAACCGGCTGCCGGAATTAACGCCAGTAAAAATGCCAGCGCCCCACCACGCTTGCCCTTCGTACTTAAATTCGCCTCTTCACGCTCTGGTTCTTCAACATCACGCCGGCCTTTAGCTAAACTGAAAATGACCGCTAAGACAGGCACAAACGCCACAATCCCAAGCCCGATGCAGTTCGGCAGTATCCATTTACCTTCCGGAGTCCTCAGAAAACCTTCCCCGCTGACATCATCAAAAAGCTGCCAGAAGAAAAGCGTTCCGAGCAATATCGGAATTACCAGACGAATCAAGTAATCCCACCATTTGCCTAATTTCCAGTCACTTCGGCTGTTGGCATGACGTCTTAATATTCCGATTCGCCAGAGCCACCCTAAAACCACGCATTCCAACAAACCCATAAACCCTATGCCCCACGTCCCATTCACAAATCCGTCAATAGTTCCAAGCCAGTTAAACCCCCCTTTTGTTATATAAATCAGCCCGAAGCCGAATCCCACGACGCTCATCACAGGAAGGACAATACTCCTTCGCCATCCCGTTTTGTCAACGATACTGGCCAGAACTGATTCCGTCAGCGAGAACGCCGAGTCAATCCCAAGCGTAACAAGCGCAAAGAAGAAAACGAAGCTGAACCACGCTGAATATGGAAGCTGCGCCAAAGCATACGGAAACGCCACAAAAGCAAGTGACGGCCCCGACTCAGTCACGTTCTCTACTGTTACCGCATTACCTGCCTGCTGGGTAACGAACGCCATTCCACCTAACGTCGCGAATACTGCCAGGCCCGCCACAAAACTCGTCGCAAAGTCAGCGATGCTGATAATTGCCGCATTGTTATTCAGATCGCTTTTCCTGTGCAGAAAGCTCGCATAAGTAATCATAACACCGTACGCAAGGCTCAATGAAAAGAACACCTGTCCGAACGCATAACGCCATGTAATTGGCTTGGCAAGTTCCGACCACACCGGGTCCAGATAATAAGCCAGCCCTTGCATACTTCCCTCAAGCGTCAGACCTCGCACAGCTAATATAAGCAGCATCAGCCACGGCAGAGGAACCGTAAGCCACACGATTCTGCCGACAAGTCTCACACCCCTGAATATGCAAAAGTACATCGCCATCCAGGTAATCATCAGCGGCCAGACAATGTTCAACCGAATAGTACCAAGAGCGGGGCCTTCGGTCTTGCCCAGATATGTCTCATTGAAAAAAAACTTGGCCTTCTCGACGCCTTCCAAACCTATACCCGCCCACGGCAGCTTCCCGCCGTTGAAAATCCCAACAATACTGTACCATAGAAAACTGAAGCAGTACGCCAGAATAACCGGGTAATAAGTGATTATTACGAAAGCCAGAAGAATCCCCCACCAGCCGACAATCTCAAAACGCTTGTGGCCTCGCTTGAACGCATCCGGTGCTGCACGCTGCGTGTAATGGCCGATGCTGAACTCAAGTATCATTATAGGAATGCCGACCAAAACCAGGGCAATTATGTAAGGAATCAAAAACGCCCCGCCCCCGTAGCTGTAAAGTTTATACGGGAACCCCCACAGATTACCCAAACCCACCGCAGAACCAACCGCTGCCAGAACAAATCCACCCCGCGTCCCCCAGCTTTCCCTGCGCTCTTCCAGAAGCTCGGCCATCGCTAATTATGTTCCCGTCTTCCTTGATGCTCTTTCGCGCTTATACTCTTGTGCTCTTATGCTCTTGCGCTCTTATGCCCTTATTTTCTATTCCGAGCAATTCCAGCGTATCCCGTTCAATGATGTTTCGAATGTTACCGCGCGGGACCGTTGGCAAATTCGTATCTGCTAAAAGCATATTAAAGCCAAGCAGCGTCTCTATGCACTCCCCCGCGTTGCCCGATGGGAAGCCGCTGCCGAACAGCAGTTTATCCATCACACCGCGTTCGTATGCCGGAACTACCGTATTGTAGACCTGCCAGACATTGCCGGGCCTTATCGTCAAATCCGCATACACATTTTCGTGTTTCGACACCATCGACAATGTTTGCTCAGCAAAAGGCATACCCATAGTACCAATCACAATCTTCAAGCCCGGAAACGTCCTGGCAACCTCATCCAGAAGATATGGCTGAGCATAGTCCAGAACCGCATCAGACCCCAGATGTCCACCATTATGAAAGAAAACAGGCCAACCAACTTCTTCTGCCGATTCGTAAAACCGCATCGCCCTGCTGTGCGTCGGGTGAAAACCACATCTCGAACAGTGCAGAACCGCACCCTCAAGTCCAAGCTTATCTTTGATACTTGTCAGACTTTTAACACCGATACCGTCCTGGATGGGTTCTACAACCGCAAAACCAACCATTTTTTCTTTATGTTTGTTCACATACTCGGATACTCTGTTATTGACCTCTTCGCTCGGCCCCTCCGCAGTAGCCAGGACTATGCAGACATCTACCGTCTCTGCCGCCTCCAGATGCTTGGACGTCTCAACATCGTCGGCAGCACAATTTATATGTGTATGGCAGTCAACTATCATATTCCGTCCCCTTTAATTATTTAGCCGCTATCCGTAGCGGCCCTTCTAATTGCGATTTATAATAGCCCCCCAAATTACCGCCGTCAAGCACAAATATTCCCTTATCTATTCGCCCTCGTTAATGCGGATTACAGCTCAAATTGGTCCCTTACTCGACCAGCAGCTCGCCAAAGCCCGATAATACATAATAAATATCGACCAAAATCGCAACCCGTAACCCGCAACCCGCAACTCGCAACCCCATCATTTCGATATTCTCCTCTTGACCTCCCAGCCCCGCAAATGTAATATACCCCCTTATTATTTGCTCAAACTGACTGTTTTATATTTGGCTTTTACCGTAAGACCTTATAAAATGCAGCGGTAATTCGTGTCTAAAAAAAAGTAAAATTCTTCTTCTTTTTGAATTTTTATTTGTCTTTTTAATTTTTGTTTTTTTCTCTGCGTTCTCCGCGGTTACTATTTGGAGAATTTTATGGATTGTCCCGTTTGCAAAAACGCAATGATTACCCTCGAACTTGAGGAAGTGGAAATCGACCATTGCACCGACTGTGGCGGTATCTGGCTCGACGCCGGCGAACTCGAACTGCTCCTCGGCAAGCCCGAAAAAGCCGGGCAATTGCTCGACTCCTTCAAAATCGACTCCGCGTCCACTGAAAAACCCAGAAAATGCCCTATATGCGACAAAAAAATGCGGAAAATCATCGTCGGCACATCCACGCCCACCCTGCTCATAGACAAGTGCCGCAGAGGCGATGGCCTGTGGTTCGACAAAGGCGAACTCCAGGATATCTTCGATAGAGCACAGTTGGATAAAGATAATAAAATCAAAAAGTTATTAGCCGATATGTTCGGCCATAATCAGAAAGATTAAGTATGAGACGAGTCAGCTTACAACTGATGTGCATCTTCTTGTTCGCCTGCGTCTTGCCCGGCGTTCCGGACGCAACCGGCACCAACGGCGGAATCACCTTCTCGAAGGTGCTTCACCCCGGCCCATCCGCCTATTCCTGCCTGACCGTGCTGCCCGACGCCGGCATCGCCTGCCTTTACGAGGCCGGTGACAAGAATCCCTATGAAAAAATCGTCTTCGTCCGCTTCACGCTCGACTGGCTTACCGGCGGAAAAGAAAAATCTCATGACTTAATAAAGAAAATGAGTATAATACAAAAATAACGAAACAAATTTAAAGAATGAAAGGAAAAAATCATGATGACACTAATATCACCCATCGTTGCCCTCAGTAACTGGAGCTGGGGATTGATAATTGTTGGCGCCGTTCTTCTCATCGTGGCATATATAATCAAAAAACGGTCGTAATAAAAAAAACAATAAAGCTTTGTTCTTTGAAGGAGTGAAATTATGATTACAGCAATCATCATCATTGCTGTTGTTGCCGTCTTGCTCATTCTTTTCGTGATTGGTATCTACAACGCTTTAATTCGACTCCGCAATCAGGTCGATAATGCCTGGTCTCAGATTGATGTCCAGTTGAAGCGCCGCCACGATTTGATTCCCAATCTCGTCGAAACCGCCAAGGGCTATATGAAGCACGAGCGCGGGACTTTTGAGGCGATAACAAATGCCCGAAGCCAGGCCATGGGTGCCAAAACCGTCGCAGACGCCTCAAAGGCCGAAGGCGCCCTCGGCGAAGCGCTCAGCAAATTTATGCTCGTCGTTGAGAACTATCCTGACCTCAAAGCCAACCAAAACTTCCTCGCCGTGCAGGAAGAGCTGACCAGCACCGAAAACAAAATCTCATTTGCAAGGCAGAGCTACAATGACCAGACCCTGTTCTTTAACAACAAGATTCAGATGTTCCCTTCTAACATCATTGCCAATATGTTCAAATTCACCGAACGAGACTTCTTCGAGATTGAAGTCGCTGCTGAGCGCGAAGTGCCAAAAGTGAGTTTTTAATTTTGAATTTTCGGCTAATGTCCGAAAACGTCGTTAAACAAAAGAGCTACAATTTCGCTTTGCAAATTATAAAGCTGTGTGCTCGACTTAAACAACAGAAGCATTTCGAGATAGCAAGTCAGCTTCTACGGGCAGGTACAAGCATAGGTGCCAACGTTGAAGAGGCCTTGGCTGGGCAAAGCCGAAAAGATTTTTTTGCCAAGATGTCTATTGCCTCCAAGAAGGCCAGGGAGACAAATTACTGGTTGAGATTGCTCAAAGACGCGGAAATCCTTGATAAGCAAAACAGTCAGGCACTTATTGATGCGTCAGAAGAGCTGATTAAAATCTTAACGAGCATAGTAAAAACAGGTTACGATAAAATAACTGATAACTAATCAACTTAACTCAAAACTCAACACTCAAAACTAAAAACTAATAATGTGGGAATTAATAAGAGCAAATAAGAGAAACTCTATCCTCCTGCTGGTGTTAATGGCGGTATGCCTGATGCTGCTGGGATTTATCATCGGCCTGGCTTTATTTGGCCCTGAAGGTGGTTTCTTCGGCCTGATTATCGCCACCGTAATCTGGCTTATCCTTACCGCTGTCAGCTTCTCGAGCGGCGACCAAATCTTTCTCGCTGCAAGCAAAGCCAAGCCCGTCACTCACGATGTCCACCCCCAGCTATTCAACGTTGTCGAAGAAATGAAAATCGCTGCCGGCCTGCCTATGCCCAAAGTTTATATCATCAACGACCCCGCCCCCAACGCCTTTGCGACCGGCCGAAAACCAGAAACCGCCTCCGTCGCCGTAACCGCCGGCCTCCTCGGCCGCCTCAACCGCGATGAGCTCCAGGGTGTCATCGCACACGAAATAAGTCACATCCTCCACCGCGACATCCTTTTCGTAACCCTCGCCGGCATAATGCTCGGCTCAATCGTCTTACTCTCCCAGGTCTTTTTGCGAGGTATGTTCTACAGCTCAATGGGCTCCAGCCGAAGATATTCGTCTGGCGGCAAAGGCGGCGGACAGGCCCAGCTTGTTATGCTGATAATCGCCATAGTTGTCGCAATTCTCGCCCCCATAATGGCCTATCTGTTATATTTTGCCCTTTCAAGAAAACGCGAATACCTCGCCGACGCCGGCGCCGCCAGATTGACACGTTACCCCGAAGGTCTCGCCGGCGCTCTCGAAAAAATTGCCAACGACAGGTCGCCTCAATTGGCCACGGTGAACAAGGTTACCGCCCCGATGTATATCGCCAACCCTTTCAAAAAGAAAAAGGGTATGAAATTATCCGACCTGACCAGCACACACCCGCCGATTTCCGAAAGGATAAGAATCCTGCGCAATATGACCCACGGCGCCTCCTTCAAAGACTACTCCGATTCTTTCAGTAACGTAACGCACACAAAAACAGTCATACCACCTATCGCCCTTACTAAAGAAGACATCGCCTTGCGAAAAGCCGGCACAGAAGCCAAAAAGAAGCAGCGCCTCGAAACTCAGATGCGGCAGGTCGGCGACATTATGAGAAAGGTCAATCAATTTGTATTTCTAACCTGCCTCTGCGGCCTGAAGCTAAAGATTCCCCCAAATTTCAAGGCTAACAAGGTTCGATGCCCAAAATGCAAGAGGACATTGGACTTACCAAAAAAATAATTCTTGTCATTGCGAGCCCCGCCCATCGGATGGGCTGGACGAGCGCAGCGAAGCAATCTCTTTAGTTCTACATTCTGAATTCTAATTTTTAAATTGAACTTTCTCCGCTCCTTCAGTACCTTTTCGTGGCCAATATCTTTGGAATTTTGTATTTCGATTATTCGAATTTGTTTCGAATTTCGGATTTATATAAGATACGCTTCACGCTTCACGAGATACTATTCACTGTTCTCCCCAAAACATAGTTGACATACAACCACAGACCAGCTTATACTATGTTTTCGTGAGGCCAAAAATGAAATATATCGTTGCTGCGAACATTTTACTAATCTTCGTAACCGGCTGCACTACACGAAATTTTACCAACACACAGCGCACTGCCATTGAGCAGCTTTTGCTCTCCGGAGCCGTTGACAACGCCGTCGCCAAGTTCCGCATTCCCCAGGTTGTCGGGAAAAAAACTTACCTCGACTTCACCAATCTAAAATCCTACGACATCGAATACGTCAAGACGGCGGTGCGGGCCCGTTTTGCACAAATCGGCGCTATTCTTGTGCGGAACGCCGACCAGGCTGATTACATAGCTGAAATATCCTCAGGCGCACTTGGCACCGAATATAAAAGTACTCTTTTGGGAATTCCCTCGCTTCCCATCCCCGGTTCACCCACCCCCTTACCCGAGTTGGCCTTAGCACGCGGCGTAGAGCAGACCGGCATTGCCAAGTTGTTCGTCTTTATTCACTCTAACGGCGAACTCGTCACCACAGGCCATTATTACGGCAAAGCCGAACGGTCCGAAAGTTTTATCCTCTGGTTTCGATTTCAGCCCACCGACGACATCCGCAAGGCCTGGGAACAGGCCGACAACAAGCTCAAAGCCGAACCGAAATAAAAGTAAAATAACAGAGCCCCAAACGTAAGTACGGGGTAGAAAAACTTATTTACTCCCGCAATTTATTGCGGGGTTATTTAGCCGTCGCCGCCACGGCGACGCAATCCGTCCTCTGTCTTCTGTCTTCTGTCTTCTGTCTTTTGTTTTCTGTCCTCTGTCTTCTGTCTTCTGCCCTCTGTACTCCGTCATTCCGAGCACAGCCGAGGAATCTATTAAAAAGTCATTGCGAGGAGCGAAGCGACGCGGCAATCTCGTTTCGAATTTCGTATTTCCATCACGCCTGTCAGAAGCGTACGTATCCGCATTCGAATTTGTTTCCACCGCAAGGTGTCCTGCGGAGGATTTCGTATTTCTAATTGAATTTTCTTCGTGACTTGGTGCCTTCGTAGCTAAAAAAAACAGTGTCAATCCGTGTAAATCTGTGTCTAAAAAAAACAGTGTCAATCCGTGTTAATCCGTGTCTAAAAAAAACAGTGTTAATCCGTGTCTATATTTCTCTGCGCCCTCTGCGCTCTCCGCGGTTAAATAAATCCGTGTCTTGAAACTAAAACGCAATACGAATCTACGCCGTGATTTTAAGGCAGTCCGGCATAAAGCAGCAGTTGGTATATTGACACTCACCATTTGACGTTCCAAAGCACGGTGTGTACCCTTCCGCTTCCTGGATACTGTGGATAAGTTCTGCCTTCTTCATTTTTCCAGGGCTTACGCTGAGACGTTTTGCCTTGCGTTTTATTTCGGGCATTTTCATAGTTTTTTTCTTTGCTTTTGTTGCAGGCATTCTTTTTCCTTTCAATCTTTTCTCACGCCGGGCTTTACCCCAGGCATTTCTCGCCATACACTAACCGCAATCTCCGCCGGCATTTTATTTTACCGCCGACTCGCCCCCCTGTTCTCCCCCGCCTTGAAATTCTACACTCTCAATTCTTACCTGCTTATTCCTGTCTCCCTGCTTTTTACTCCTCTTGCTCCTCACTTCCTAAATCGATTATTTAAGCAGGCCGGTACAAAAAAAATGCTCAAAAAGCACTAATTTCTCACATTTTTTTACAATTTCCTGCATTTTTTTTGCAATTTTTCTCACTTTTTCTCGACCAACCTGCGTGTTTGATGCGAAAACCTGCGTAAATGATTGAAAAACCTGCGTATTTGATTGAAGATATGCCCCCAAATCCCCCCATGCGACATACGCAATACGGGATACGAAATACGAAAAGCTACCGCATAATCCAGCGTTTGCCCTTGTAAGTCACTTTGACATCAGACCTTAGGGCTGTATCACCCCTCAGCTTATAGCTCAATTCAAGCGTCTTTCTCAGGAAAACCTTGACCGGCTTACCCGTCTTGTCTTTCGCTATCGGATGGTCGATAGCAGCCGTCTCGTTACTCAAACCTGTTATAAATACTTTTATATTCTGGGCTTACGCGTCAAAATCAGGCCAGATAATCGCGATATCTTTCGTGTTATCTTCGCCCTGAAGTACCTTATTACCCGCCTTTTCCAGCGATTCGAGAAACGGATACCGCCTCTGATGACGTCTCTTTATTTGCTCAAAAACCGCTGCCGACGTGGCCCTGCCTGCCGGTATAATTTCAAAGGTATCCGTCATCAGGTCGCATTGGGGATAGAAATCAACATCGCGATTTGTCTTATTGGTGAGCGTTATTATCGTGTACCAGAACCGTCTCGGCTTGCTATTGGCGCCTGGCCGAAGCGCGATTTGCTGCGGATGCTCAAATGTTACATCTACCGTCCAGTCATCCGGGCCGGGCACGATAGCCGGCTCAGGCGCAGCCAGACAAACACAGGCCGCTACCGCCCAGGCTGCCAACGTCCCATAAACAAAGCTTTTCATCGCATACCCCTCATCAGAAAACACTGCACTTTGCACTTGTTATGCCTTAACCACCGTTTTACGTATTCTACAATAAAATCGCCGCTGAATCAAGCATATTTTGCCTCTTATTTGAAGTTGGCGTATCCAACACCATCATCGACCTTTTATCTTTTTTTTATTTTTACAATTTTTTATTGTTTCTACCCTGTTCTTATATCCTAAAACGAATACGGAAAACCGTTGCCTGATAGAAAAAATTAAGTTATCTTATCCCGCAGCCGGATAAATTTGGGTTTTAATCCGCCGTTAGGCAGACAGGGCTAATTCAATGCCGGACGAACAAAAACAACTATCGCAGCAGATATTATTGCAGCAGATTGAGTTCTTGCTCGAAGCAGACGACACCTCCGGCTTAGGCCGACTGCTCAGTGGCCAGCGAAGCAGCGATATTGCTGAAATCGTAGAGCTTCTCGACAGTGAGCAAAGACGCACCATCTTCGATGTATTGGACAAACCAACGTCCGCCGAAGTGCTGGAGAAGGTCGATGAAGCCACCAGAGCGGAGTTCTTCGAGCTGCTCGAAGAAAAAGAATTAGAGAGCATCGTTTCTGAGCTTGACCTCGATGATGCCGCCGACCTGCTTGCGGAGCTGCCGGATGAGCTGAGCCAAAAAGTCCTCAAGAACATAGAGCCGGCCGAGTCAGCCAAGATTAAAAAACTGATGAGCTACTCCGAAGACTCAGCCGGCGGGATTATGGACCCCGTTGTAATCAGTGTACCCGAGGATGCCACCGTCGCCGAGGCCATCAGTAAAATCCGTGCCGCCGAAACTGATGAAGATTTCTTTTCCGTCTATGTTGTAGATAAGACCGGCCGGTTCCTCGGAGACGTCCGCATCCGCCTGCTGCTGACCGGCCCAGAAAGCACAAAGATAAGCGGCCTGATTGACCCCGATACCATTTACGTTACCGCCAATGCCGACCAGGAGGAGGTCAGAAACATATTCAGTAAAAACGACCTGATTGTTGCGCCGGTTCTCGACAAAAACCACAAACTTATCGGCCGAGTCACCGCCGACCGTATCATCGAGGTCGCCGAAGAAGAGGCCGCAGAGGACTTATACACAATGGCCGGCACAGACGCCGACGAGCTCGACAAAATATCCGTTTTCCACGCCGCACGAGTCAGAATGACCTGGCTTTTGCCCTGCTTAATCGGTACCGGCATAACCGCTTTGGTCCTGATGTTCTTCTACGAGAAATTCAACATAAAGAACTTGTCTTTGGTCTATACTGCTGCATTTGCTTTTGTCCCGATGATTGCCGCCATCAGCGGCAACGCAGGTCTGCAAACTTCTGCCATTGTTGTTTCCGGCCTGGCAACAGGTCACCTCGCCGCATTGAAATTGAGCCAAGTCTTTACGAGGGAAGTGCGAATTGCGCTTCTTGTAGCGCTAAGCTGCGGCATCATAGGAGGCGTAGCTTGTGCCATTTTAATCAGCTCCAGGGCCACCGCCGCCATCACAGAACCCATCCGGATCATTTTTGCCTTCGGGACCGCTATGTTCTCAGCCATAATGGTCGCCACCACGCTTGGATTATTTCTGCCGTTTTTGTTCCGCAGAATCGGCATAGACCCGGCTATAAGTTCCGGCCCGCTGGTTACAACCGCAAACGATTCGATAAGCGTCGCAATCTATATGACTCTAACACTGCTGCTTGTTCAGTAAGGAGGTAAAATTATGCAGGAGCTTAATTACACCTGCCCGAAATGCGGAAACACTCAATGTGATGTCGGCGAATTTCGCGCCACCGGCGGATTCCTGAGCAAAATATTCGATGTACAGTCAAAACGCTTTACAACCGTAATATGCACAAGGTGCCAGTACACCGAAATCTACAGGGCAACGTCCAGCATGCTCGGAAACATCTTCGATTTATTCACTAACTAACGGGCCCGCTCCCTGCTTCGCCTTTTTATACGACGGTCAATCTCAGTAATCTTTGAAATCTTTCATCCACTCCGGCCAGCCGCCAGACCAGCCGCTTGTATCGAACTTCCGATGCCACTTCAACTTCCACAGTTCCTTAAGTCCTATCTTCCTGACAGAGAAATCCACAAAAAGCCCGTTTATCCCCGCATTGTGCCGGTCGAGGCAGAAACCCTGAATATTCATACCCAGCAGCCCAAATTCACATGCGCCATCATATTCCGGAGGTGCGTCATAGTCCTCCGGAAGCCCTCCGAGCCACGCACAATCCAGGAACAGCGGTATATTGCTCGCACCATTAACACCGGCACTCCGCCGCTACTATGAAAAACCTCTGACCACTACTACTGGTCTTTGACAGCTCAATTGATGGCTGTCATTCCCGCGAAAGCGGGAATCTGCGCTCTCGGCGACCTCAGCGGCTAATAAAAAACCGGTGTTAATCCGTGTCTAACTTCTCTGCGTAATCTGCGCAATCTGCGTCTAATTTTTTCTTTATGTCTTCGTGTCTTTGTGGCTAATTCTTATCCTGAAATCCGTGTCAATCCGTGTCTAAAATAACAGTGTCAATCCTGTCTAAAAAAACTCTCTGCGCTCTCTCCGTAAGGAGTCCCAAGGATAGCGTTCTCTGCGGTAAAACTTTTTTCGAGTATCAAGCATCCAGAATCCAGCATCGAGCTAATTTTTTTCTTGACTTTTGTTTGAATTTCTGTTAAAATACCTGTATGTTTTGCCTGTCCCTTAGGGGCCAGCAGACAAACGATAACCCGCCCGTAGCTTGCCCGCCTCTGGCGGGGCGGAGATATAGCGGAGAACCGCACGTTTTCGTATCAGCAGATACACGCCAAAAATCATCGTTATTGATTAATGAATGGTGAATAACCGTGCCTATAAGGCACCTCTACATCTGTAGAGAATCCTCTACAAATCAGCTCTTTTTATGCAAAACAAAGCCAATTTGCTGGATGCTCAAATGAACATAAGTTCTGTTTTAACAAAGGATTATGAAAATGAACGACTTTGCAGACGCGGGGAAAACAAACCCAAACAAACCCAATCCCCCCGCCTGCAATCAAAGATGAAACCTGAAATCGAAGTCTCCCTGGCCCCCGGCTCAACACCTCAGCAGCAGCCACGGGCCGCCTACCTGGCCATCTGCCTCGACCTGGCCGAAACCCTCCATCAACGGCACCCGGACCAATGGTCACGAGCACTGGCCGCCTTGAACAATTACACGGGACTGCTCAGGGCCCTGTTTGACTCCCCCGCTCCCGCCGCTGCCAAACTCCGCACTCGTGCCGCCGCCGTGGGAGTCAAAAAGCCCAAAAAGCCAAAACTTTGACCGCTGGTTGAGGAAACAGAAAGATAGCTTTGCTAATAAAAATCCTATATTGCAATCTGCCTTTTATTTTCTCGACCAGGACGTTGCACTTTGGTATACTTCTGTGGCGAATGTGAAAATAAGATTTTGCCGAATGCTGACCAATTAAGGAGAAAGAATGTATGGATTACAGAAGAATCATTCCGTGCCTGGATGTAAAAGACGGCCGATTGGTTAAAGGCATTAACTTTGTCCAGCTCAAAGACGTCGGTGACCCGGCGGAAAATGCCGCTGTTTACAGCCAGGCTGGAGCGGACGAATTGGTATTTCTGGATATTACAGCAACCCTTGAAAAGAGAAAAACCCTCCTCGACGTCGTAAAAAGAACCGTCGAGAAAATTTCAGTGCCATTGACCGTCGGTGGTGGAATCGGCAGTTGCCAAGCGATTGAAGAATTGCTCGATATAGGCGCATCAAAAGTATCTATCAATACCGCTGCTGTGCAGAATCCGGATTTTGTTAAGGAGGCGGCCGATGAATTCAGCAGCGAGAGGATCACCGTTGCAATAGATACCTCCAGCAGTTCACAATTGCCGTCCGGCTTTGAAGTTATAGTTACCGGAGGCACTATCGGAACAGGAATCGACGCTGTCGAGTGGGCAAAGAGGGTTGAGAATTTAGGCGCGGGGGCAATCCTGCCGACAAGTATGGACGCTGATGGCACACAGGCTGGATACGATATCCCGATGACCAGAGCAATAGCTGATGCGGTGGCACTGCCTGTAATCGCATCCGGCGGAGCCGGAACGCTCGAACACTTGTACCAGGCCATTGTCGAGGGAGGGGCAGACGCCGTTCTTGTGGCCTCAATAGCACACTTCGGAAAGTACACTATAACGCAAATGAAAGAGTACCTGGCCCAGCGCCAAATACCAGTCAACCTTTGAATTAGCTACTTATTATTGCACATATACTCTGCGGTCCTAAGACTACACTTCTGTCTTGAGTCTTGCTCTTGTGTCTTGTTTTCAGACAATTCCCAAAAGTCGCTGCCTGAATTGGCCGATAGGAGGAGGGTTAGCGGGCTGAGTTGCTATCGTGTTGTTCACCCCGTTAGAAGCCCTGACCCGGGCTGCGAGAGTCGGCGTTCACAACCTACTTCTAAAGGGGCTTACGGAAAAGGGTTGGCGATGTTTGGCAAATTCAAAAAAAACAGATTACCCTTGAAAATCGAGCCGTTTACTATTCACTGGTATCCGAGCAACAGAAGCTGTGTAAATACAGGCCGCCGAAAGGCTAAACCTCAGCATATGCCGCCCTTAATGGTTCGCAAGGCCGATTGGCGCCGATAAAATACCTCTTACAGGCGGATATTTTCAAACTCGAACACCCAAAAGACCTACTTTTTGCGAAAAAAATCGTAAGACAATCGATAGCCAATAGTCAATAATCAATTTCTGCACCTCTAAGTGCCTGCAAATAAAGTAGTTACATTAAATATGATAATTTGGGAAACCCAGCACATTCTAACGCACCTTGCCTATTTTAACTAAAGTTTTCGCTTAGCATCCTCCGATACTTATATTGCTCATTATAGCAAGTTGCCTATTTTAACATCTATGCAGCTGTGGATAGGCTTTCGTGGTATAATAGGCAATATACATCAAGTGGAGAGTATTTTGGGAGATTGAATTATGATAAAAGATGGTATTCTCGAACGATATTTAGACGCCTTGCTCCGAGGTGATAGAAAGCAATGTCGAGCCGTTGTAGAAGAAACCCTCCAGAGCGGCACGCCCGCTAATTCGGTTTACCTGGATATCACATGGCCCATTATGAAGGAAATCGAAAGACTATTACGCTCAGACAAAATTACTTCCACAGAGGAGCATTTGGCCACCCGAATTAATCGCACAATTGTGGACCAGCTCCAGAATAAACTACCGCGCAGGCCCAGCAAGCACAAAAAAATAGTCGTATGTTGCGCGCCAAACGAACTGCAAGAACTCGGTGCTCAGATAATGGCTGACCTGTTCGAAAGTGACGGCTGGGAAGTCAGATTTCCAGGCGGCGGGCTGACTAACGATGACATCCTTGCCTTCATAAACGAATATGCCCCTGACATTCTTTTAATCTACGGCACCACTCCAAAGCAAGCGCCGGATGTGCGGCGACTGATAGATACCATAAAAGATGTAAACGCCTGGCCTTATATGCGGATAATGGTTTCGGGTGGACTGTTCAACCGCGCAGAAGGACTGTGGGAGGAAATCGGTGCCGATTTATTCGCTTCTACAGCGCTCGAAGCCCTGCAGGTAGCTTCGAATGATACCCCAATGGAGCACTACGAGCGAAGAACAATAAACCGCCGAAAGAAAAGATACAAAAAGACGGCCCGAAAAGCGCCGGTGCCGGTTAAATAGTAGCTCGATGTTGAATGCTGGATGCTCGCGAAATGGTGAGTAGTTAAATGGTGAGTGGTGAATAACTACATAAGAGCTTAAGGCATAAGTACACAAGAGCATATATCGTCGCCGTAGTGGCGACGGGTAAACGACCCCGCAATAAATTGCGGGGCTAAATCCTATGAACTGGAGCCTGTCAAAGGTATTTTTTCACTTTTTTCTCCCGAGTATTTTCCGCCTTTGGCCCTTTCGCCAGATAATGAGGGGCGAAAGCGGAAAATACGATACTCACTTTTGTATCGGTTTTGTGTATCAGTAACAGTAGCGGGACGATTACTTCGGGTTGGGGTCCCACACTCCTATTCGTGCTCGTTACAAGACGGCACATGAGATTACCTGCGGGGACAGGCCCTATTCTACGTGACGCGATGCTGTTATCAGCTCGCAATTTAGCCCTCAGGGTCCTATCTTTCATCCCGCCAACCATTTTTTATAATCTCCGATACAATTTCATTTCTTTACACTACTGCAGGTAACAATACTTGCTGATCAGTTGTTCATTAAATAGCTCGCCGGTGGTCAGCATTGCCCGGATAATAGTTAGTAGTTTACGAGCGACTGCGATGATGGCTATCTTTCTTCGTTGTTTTTGTCCGCCGACAACGCGCTCGTAGAAAGCCCTCAATGATGGGCTTTTCTTAATAACACGCCAGGCGGCTTCTACGATTAGCCATCGCACTACCGATGGTCCCTGTTTGCTGATATGGCCCAGCCTGCGATTTGAGCCGGACTCGTCCAACCGGGGTGTAAGACCGAAATATGCGCAGTACCGTTTGTTTTTTCGGAATCGTTTTATGAGGTAGCCGCTGGTCGCGTTAGGGGGATTAACCACTGGCAGGAGTGGATCAGGGCTTGTGCCGCTGACCTCGAAGGTCAGATGCAGTTTTTCAGCCGGCCTGCATTGCTGTTCGAGGAAGTTTTCCATCTGCCCAATGTTGTTTTCAAGGTCGTGAACCGATCCTTTTTGCCTTTTTGCACGACACACGCTACTGTTTTCTTGCTATCTACATCAAATCCGATATACTTATCCATTGTGAGCCTCCTGTGAATAAAGGTTATTGTGGCGTAACTTTACGACCACGTATTCTAACCGATACGGGAGGCTCCGGTTTCATAGTTTCTATTTTGAGATTCCGCATCAGGTGCGGAATGACAGTGGGAGAGGATTTTTTTGCCGCCAGCGTTGAGGAGTTGGTTAGCGAGTTTTTCGGCCAGTTTGCCGGCCTGTGCGGCGGGGCCTTTAATCCGGCGCCTAATAAAATTTTTGCCTTGTAAATCCGAGATAAATGCGCAAATTTCTATATCATCTCCGTCAATCTTTGCAAAGGCACCCACCGGAGCGTGACATCCGCATTGCATTGTTACCAGAACCTGTCTCTCTGCAAAAGTAATGGTCGAAGCTTTCCTGTCATTTAGGGCGGCGATGAGCCTGGTTGTCGCAATGTCACCAGTCCTTGTCTGAACGGCGAGTGCGCCCTGGGCCGGGGCGGGGATGAATTGCTCCGGGTCGAAACAGAAAGAGACTTTATCGGCCAGGCCGAGCCGTTCTATCCCGGCTCGTGCTAAAATAACAGCGTCAAATTTTCTTTCTTCGAGCCGTCTTACTCGCGTTAAGACATTTCCTCTAATAGACGTCGGCTTGAGGTCTGCTCTTAGGCGTCTTAGCTGGGCCGCACGCCTTAGACTTGAGGTGCCTATCTTTGCCGATGCGCGAAGCTGCTCGATTGAACTAACCGAATCGGCTGCTATCAAACAATCTTCAGCAAATTGCCTGTCACAGACCGCAGCGATGGTGAGTCCCTCCCGCGGGCGCGTAGGTAAATCCTTGAAGCTGTGAACGGCGAAGTCGGCCTCTCCAGTTAGCAGGGCATCTTCCACCTGCGAGGTAAAAAAGCCGGTGTCCTTGAGATTCCATAAGGCAGTCCGCCTGTCCCGGTCGCCTCTGGTAGCTATTTTTTTGGTTTCGATTTGTATAGCCGGATAGATTTTTTTTAGAGCAGATGAGACAGCCTCGGTTTGAGCGATGGCGAGCCGACCGCCACGAGTTGCGACAGTAAGAACCTTCATACAAACCCCTAATTATACTCAATCTGACCAGTTTTATTTTTTAGACACAGATACCCACCTGTGCGGACACAAGTTTACACGGATTAGCACGGTCTTTCAGAGACTGGATTCCTGCTCCGTCTAAAGCCGGATCTTCGATTTCGCAGGAATGACAATCATCAATTAAGAAGTAACAAAACACTATGTTTTGCATGACTATGGCTTGTCGTCTTATCCTGTGTATCCACACATGCCAACTCGTGGTGAATTGACCACAGGCAAGAGCATATCCTCGCCGCACTCGTGTTCAGCAGCACACTCATCGCAAAGCCATCCTTCGCCTGACCACGCACATTCGGTGCACACTTGCGCAGCCATTTTACCACAGGACACACAGGAGATTGAGGGAGGCTCATTCCTGGCCAGAACTCGGATGGACTTGCCCTTGATTTCACTTTCCTTCTCTGAGACGACCTTCAGCGCGAGGTGTGTAGTAGAGCCGAAGTCATACTCATGGTAAAACCTCATCCCAGGGCAAAGAACCTCATCCAACTTGGCCTGCATGCTTTCATCATCAAAATCTGCTATCGGCGCCACTGAGTACCTTCTGCCTTCGACTGTAAACGCACTCATGTGACCGCAGCACTCCAGCCAGGTTCGTCTAAGAAAATTATCTAGCGCTTCAAACTTTGCATTAGAAGGGACCTCAAGGTGCATCCAATAACCAGGCAAGTAGCGACCTTCAACCACGAGATGAAAGGTTTTTGTTTTCCGCGGACTTCGGCTTGGCGATGAAATCTGGGGAATACCTTTTCTTTGTTTGCATGATTTGAGGTGTTTGGTCATCGCGGCCTTACTGAAAGTGCCGCCGCAAAGATTACACTTTCCATTCGACATTTGTCTCGTCATTTATTGAACCTCCATTACAATATCTTCCTCACCAGGTTCACTATTGATTTCTATTTTTCTAAATATAAAATACCTTGCGTCGCTGTGCCGGCGACGGGTAAAGTTCAATTTAGTCGCCTTCATCCTGTGAAAGGAACATTTTGTTTATCAAGTCAATGGCCTGAAGCTGCTCCGTGCTCAACTCTTCGTCTCCGCCATCTTTAATAAAGCTGATCGGCCCGTGGAGTATTTTCTTAACGAGCGATTCGGCGAAAAGCTTCAGCTTGTCACTGTTGCCTTCGCCAAAATCCTTCGCATACCGCCTGGCTTCGGTGTGAGCCAGTTTAAGAGCTTTCTGCGTCAGTTGTGAAATCACCGGTACAAGATTTAGTGAGTCATACCACCGTGCGAATTGAGCCGTAAATTCGGCAACAATCGCCCGGGCTTTTGGAATTTCACTACTGCGTTTTTCCTTATTAGAGTTTATTTGCTCACTCAAATCGTCGATGTTGTGCAGGGAAACACATTCAAATCGACCGATATCGGGGTCTATGTCCCTCGGCACAGCGATATCTATTATCAGCAGCGTTTTCTCTCTGTGCGCCAGGGCGTTCTTGACCACCTTGTATGTAACTACCGGCTCGGCGGCAGCGGTCGAGCTAATCATCAAATCAACTTCAGCTAATTTTGCGGGTATATCGGCCAGGCCAATTATCTCCTCTGTCCTAAGGCGTGATGCCATAGCTCGTGCTTTTTTTGTATTGCGATTTGCTATAATCAAACGCGGTAGTCCTGCTTTTAGTAGATGTCTCGCCGCAAGCTCGGCGTTTTCACCGGCACCTACCACCATCGCGGCAGCAGCGGACAAATCGATTTTTTCCCTGGCCAATTCTACGGCGGCCAAACTAATCGAAACGGCGCCACAATTGATATTGGTGTCGGTGCGGACGGCTTTTCCCACTCGAAAGGCATTGTGAAAGAGGCGGTGAAGTATCAATTTACTCGTCCGGCAATCAAGTGCCATCGTGTACGCGGATTTTACCTGCGACAAAATCTGATTTTCACCAACGGTTTGCGAATCAAGGCCGGCGGCCACTCCGAAAAGATGGCAAACAACATCAATCCCGGCACATCGGCGGCTATATTTGCCCCAGGTATCGACGGCCCGAGGGCGTATCTGCCCGATAAGCCCTGTTAGAAACGCGCTGTAATCGAAGCTTTTTTTTGCATAAAGATAGAATTCAACCCGATTGCAGGTCTCAAGAATTGCGGCTTCGCTAACGGCCTCTTCGGCGTGGATTTTTTTCAGCATAAAACGCCGCTGCTCCGGGGTAAAAGTGACGTTCTCCCGTACCTCTACCGGGCAATTATGATAAGTTAGTATATTGGCAACAAGGTCCATTCGTGCCGCTCCTGAGCCTTTTTATCGTTCGATTATAATACATTGTAAGAAAAACAATTATAACTATCAACCCCAAATCCACAACTCAGACAATCTCCAACCTGCAGAACCGTTGCCCGGCAATGGCATCGTGGTGTGCCGAATATCCTTGCAAATAGCCCTGTTTTTGGCATAATTACTGTTGTAGTCGTCGCGGTGGCGGCGACGGGCAAACAAACCCCGCAATAAATTGTGGGGCTAAACAACCTGGATTCCTGCTTGCGCAGGAATGACAATAAGATGAGCATAAAGGAAAGCTCTAAAAAGAAGTTTAGACGTACCGTGATGTGGTCTGCTCTGACGCTGATCATATTATTGATTTTCCTGTCGGTCTACGGGTCGTTTCTCGGCGCCGAGCGGACAAAAGAACTCGTCAACTCTGTTCCATTGACGGTTTACTGGTTGGCCTGGTCGCTTGTGCTGATAACAGGGCTTGCATCATTTCGCCGACTGGTTCGTGTGCCCCGGCTGCTGCTGATACACGGCGGTTGCGTGCTCGTCCTGGCCGGGGCTATGTGGGGCTCGGAAGCCGGACATAAACTCCAGAAACAGGTCTTTGGAATCGACAAAATTCGCACAGGGCGTATGGCGATTTATGAGGGAGACTCCGAAAATCTCGTCGCCCTGGAAAACAACCAACAAGCCAAATTACCTTTCTCCGTAAAACTCAAGGACTTTCGATTGGAACATTACAAGCCGGAGTACCTGTGGGTCCAAAGTCACGAGGGCCAGAACTGGAAAATTGCTGTCGAAATTGGCAGCGACTTCTCCTTGGGTCCCGATTTTGGGACGGTAAAAATCCTGAGGGCATTCGAGAATTGCAAAATCATAATTGACGGGGACAACATAATCGGTATCGAAAGCCCTGAGCTCGGCTCCAATCCAGCCGTCAAGGTTCAGATTAAACACGCTGACGGTGACGTAACCACGCAATACGTCTTTGCGCTTTTCCCAGGACACACGCACTCTGAAGACAGATTTTCACTGAGTTGTTACAGTAGCGTTCGCGATTACATAAGTGAGCTCCAGATAATTAAAAACAACAAAGTTGTGGCAAAAAAGAACATCGAAGTGAATCATCCTCTTCACTTCGGCGGGTATCATTTTTACCAGAGTTCTTACGACGCTGAAGCGGGTCAATATACGGTTCTTGAGGTTGTTTCCGACTCGGGTCTTAATCTTGTGTATGCCGGGTACCTGATGCTCTGCGTCGGCGTTTTCTGGCATTTTTGGCTCAGAGGGCTGCGTTTCACACGAACGAAAGTGAAAAACGAATAGATGGAAATTAAATACACAACTCAGGGCTTATTGATTTACCTTGCTATCGCAGGATACGTACTTGCGTTCGTGATGAGCTTGCTTCGGCGTGCAAAAGCCGGGCAGCTCCTGCACTTCTTCGGGTTCATAATTGCAGTTTTGGCTTTTGGTTATCGCTGGTATGATGTTCGTCATACGCCTCTTCAGAATCTCTTCGAGGTATTCCTGTGCTTGGGTATGATTTGTTATCCGGTTTCATTGTTTTGCCGGCGGATTCTGCAGGTAGGCGGCCGGTGCGCGGATATGCTTATAGGGGCGATAGTGCTGTTCCCAGCCGGCTTTATCTTTAACGCTGAGCCACAGCGACTGCCGCCAGCGCTGCAAAGCTGGCTGTTTGTGCCGCACGTGGCGGTCTATATGCTATCATATATCTTTATGGCCAAAGCCACTTTCCAGGCGATTTCCCAGCTCGCAGGCAAATCGTATGACGGCGACGAGAAGCTGCTGGGGCCCGAACAGGCAACGTACCGGATGATTTGTGCCGGCTTTGGCCTGCTGACATTAGGGCTTGTGTTAGGCAGTTGGTGGGGCAAGCTGGCCTGGGGCGATTACTGGGGTTGGGACCCGAAAGAACTGTGGTCGCTGGCGTCGTGGCTTGTTTATGTTGGATATTTCCATTTCCGGTATATGTTCGGCAAAAAGCACGCCCGTATTAACAGCAGTTGGGTCATTGCAGGGATGGCGGTGATTGTGATAACTCTGCTGTGGGCAAATCTCTCGAAGCTGTTCTCCGGGCTGCACAGCTACGCAACTTGAAACGCGCGACCTTTTACGCCGTTTTAGGGCTAACTATAAATATGTTACGTCGCCGTGCCGGCGACGGCTAAACAACCCCAAATAAATTTGGGGGCTAATCTTAAGGAGGTTATGTAATGATGTCACAAAAAGGTAAAATTGGATTAGTGCTTGCTGCTCTGTTATTTGTTATTGGATGCGGGGAAGCAGTCAAAGATGGTGGGCCAACGATTGCGAAAAATGGTCTGAGTAGAGCGGTCATAGTCGTTGCGCCGGACGCCTCAGAGCCAGAGCGACATGCAGCTGTGGAACTGGCCAGTTTTCTGGAGCAGATAACCGGTGCGAAGTTCGAAATCGAACACCCCTCTGCTGCCGGCAAGTCGCGTCTGCTCGTTGGGCCTAAAGCGGCTAAATTGGCTGTTCCCGAATTTTCCACTGATGGGCTCGGCGCCGATGGTATAGTCATCCGCACGGTGAGAAATGATGTAATCCTGGCCGGCGGTCATCCGCGAGGGACATTGTATGCGGTTTATACGTTCCTCGAAGATTATGTCGGCTGTCGCTGGTGGTCGTCAAAAGTCAGCACTATACCCAAAAAGCCGACGCTTAAAGTGGGCAAGCTTGATGTTCGTTATGTGCCGGCGCTGGAATATCGGGAGCCGTACTGGTTCGATGCGTTCGACGGGGATTGGGCCGTGCGCAACAAGTGTAATGGACACGCTCATCGGCTGGACGCCAAACGCGGTGGCAAGCATATCTATGAGGGGCATGTCCACACATTCTATCCACTTATTTCTCCTCAAAAATACTTCAAAGAGCATCCTGAATGGTTTAGTGAAATCAATGGAAAACGCAAATATGAGCGGGCCCAACTTTGCCTGACCAACGAAGAGATGCGCAAAGAGCTTGTCAAGAATCTCAAGGCACTACTGCGCAAAAACCCTGCGGCCACCATCGCCTCGGTCTCCCAGAATGATTGGCGTGGTAACTGTCAGTGCAGCAAATGCGCTGCAATTGAAAATGAAGAAGGCAATCCCGCGGGATTGCTGTTGCGTTTTGTCAATGCTGTCGCTGCGGATATCGAAAAGGAATTCCCACAAGTGGCTATCAGCACCCTGGCCTATCAATACACGCGCAAGCCGCCCAAACTTGTGAAGCCCCGGCACAATGTCATCGTCCGGCTGTGCAGTATCGAGTGCTCTTTTAGTAAGCCGCTGGCCGACGAGCGAAACAAAAAGTTCCGTGACGACATCGTCGGCTGGTCGAAGATATGCAACCGGCTTTATATCTGGGATTACACGACCAACTTCAAACACCACGTAATGCCGCACCCGAACCTGCGTGTCCTGGGACCGAACGTCAAGTTCTTTGTAGCCCATAACGTCAAAGGTCTTTTTGAACAAGGTGCCTACACCACTAATGGTGCGGAGATGGCTGAACTGCGGGCGTGGGTGCTGGCCAAGCTGCTGTGGGACCCCACACGCGACGGCCAAAAGCTGATTGATGAGTTCATCGACGGTTATTATGGTGCCGCCGAGCCACACATCAAGGCCTACCTGAACGTGACGCACGATGCAGTCGAGGCGAGCGGCGACCGGCTGGGCTGCTTCTCGCAGAACACCGCGAAATTCCTTTCGTTCGAGACGCTCAGCAAAGGGTGGGGACACCTCAAGGCCGCCGAAGCAACCGTTGAAGATGATTTAGACCTGCGTTTTCGCGTTCAAGTTGCGCAGCTGCCGGTGATGTACGCCTTGATGATGCGGTGGGATGAGATGCGCGAAAAAGCCCTGGCAGCCGGCGCCGATTGGCCGATGCCCGAGTCAATCCAGGACGCGTACGACCACTTTGTGAAAGTCGCTGAGAAAAAGAACATCAGCCGCCTTAACGAATGGAACGTGGGCTACGGCGTACTCGAAGAAGCGCTGAAACGTGCCAAGAAGTAAGCAAGAACCCCGCAATAAATTGCGTGGGTAAATATGTGAGAACAACCCCCCAATAAATCCTTCGACCTTGCTCAGGACAGGTTTGGGGGCGCCACCCAAGCCGAACACCCCCCAAAGAACTTATCCCGGCTTCGCCGGGGACTTTTAGCTGCCTACTTTCGCTATATTGCCCAAAATAACAAATTCCTATACTATCAAGTGCGAACCAAAAAAGTCAATCATTTACGTACAATTTTTGCATCTTTTTTTTACAACTTCTGCTAATTTTCTCGTTTTTTTTTCGCCAATCTGCGTATTCGATTGAAGATATGCCGCCAATTTTTCATCGCTACCCCT
>JAUVYQ010000137.1 GCA_030603035.1 Phycisphaerae bacterium
CTCGATTTTTTCCCATAATTCGTCTGAAATCCTGTATTTATTCTTTGTTTTTCGTTTTTTCATCCCTGAATCCTTTCAAAGGCACCATTGCCTTTGAATATATCGGCAATTCAGGTGTTATTCGGATAGGCTCTTAGTATGGCTTCCGCAAAGTAGCGATTTGCCATAATTGGCAAGGCACCAACTTGCTCCGCCCCCTCCAATACACTAAACAGCTCTCCCGACAATTGCCAGACGAACTTCCCTTTCGGCTCAACGGCTGAAATCCGAATGGAGTTCAACCACGGCTGAAAGTCCGGCCCCTGGACGGAATAAATCTCGTGATGCTGCTCGGTCAGGTAAAAGCTGCCGTCCGACTTATAAAGAGTAACCACGCAATCAAGCTCCAGCTTTCTCGCTTTCGTCCAGGCTTCGAGTCCCCCGGTCGCTTCAATCGCCCCAGACGCATATTCAGGCATAACAAAATTAGGGTCGCTCAACAGCTCGTAAACTGACGTCTCTTCCTTGTGTCCCTGCTCACACCCTGTGACAACGAAAGCCGCTGCAAGAATCAGCCAACACATCATATCTGAAAATCGTTTAATCATTTTATTCCCCTGCATATCCTTTTATTGGTTATTGGTAATTTGATTTACCAGATACCGCTTACCAGTTACCACTTACCAGTTACCACTTACCACTTACCACTCACCAAACTCAATCACATTTCAATTTCGCAAGCTGCTCCATCAAAGCATACCTTTGTACCGCATCGCTCCTGGCAAGCTTGAGCAGTTCCGCCGCCACCTCCGGCTTCGATTGCTTTAGCGTGCGATAACGATTCTCGCTGTAAGCATATTCTTCGAAATCAAGCGTAGGAGCTTTTGAATCAAGCTGCAGCGGGTTTTTGCCCTTTTCTTTAAGTTGCGGATTGAACCTATACAAAGGCCAGTGACCGCTGTTGACCGCCTGTTTCTGATGCTCGTAACCGTTGACCAGGTTGAAGCCGTGAGCGATACAGTGCGCATAAGCAATTATAAGCGAAGGCCCCGGGTACGCCTCGGCCTCGACAAATGCCTTTACCGTCTGATTGGCATTCGCACCCACAGCCACCTTGGCAACATAAATATTCCCATAAGTCATAGCAAGCAGCCCGAGGTCTTTTTTAGGACTTGGTTTTCCCCCCGCCGCAAATTTGGCCACTGCCGCCCTCGGTGTAGACTTCGACATCTGCCCGCCGGTATTCGAATAGACCTCCGTATCCAAAACAAGCACATTAACATTGGCCCCGCCGGCCAGAACGTGGTCCAGCCCGCCATATCCGATATCGTAAGCCCATCCATCGCCACCAAGGGCCCAGACCGATTTGCGAACAAGATAATCTGCAACACTCAATAGCTGCTTGCAACCTGCACAGTTGCACTTTTTGCATTGCTCTTTGAGTTTAACCACTCGAGCTCGCTGCTGCTCAATAGCAGCTTGCATCGGGTCATCGGCCAACGTAGCCGCTCGGATTTCTTCGGCCAGCCCGGCATCGACACAACCTTTAGCTGCCACTTTGTCCAACAGGTCAAGAGCGCGTTCTTTGAATTTATCAACCGTCAGCCGCATACCCATCGCAAACTCAGCGTTATCCTCAAACAAGCTGTTACTCCATATTGGTCCCCTGCCGTCCGACCTCTTTGTATAGGGTGTTGTCGGCAGATTGCCCCCGTAAATCGACGAGCAGCCCGTGGCGTTGCCAATCATAGCCCTGTCCCCAAACAGCTGCGTCAGCAGCTTCACATAAGGCGTTTCCCCACAGCCGGCGCAAGCACCGGAATATTCAAACAAAGGCTGAATCAACTGACTGCCCTTGACGGTATCGGCGCGGAATCGTTTCGGGTCTGTATTTGGAATCGACAGGAAATATTTATAATTCTCCCGTTCCTGCACACGAATCGGCTCCTGCGGCACCATATTGATTGCCTTTCGGCCTGTCGGCTTTTTGTTCTCGTCCTTTTCCTCCGCCGGGCAACTAATAACACAAGCCCCGCAGCCGGTGCAGTCTTCCGGGGCCACCTGAACGCTAAACTTCATACCGGCAAAGTCTTTGCCTTTTGCATCGGCGCTTTTGAATGTCGCGGGAGCATTTTTAAGCTGCTCGGCGTCGTACGCCTTTATCCTTATAGCGGCGTGGGGACAAAGCAAAGAGCACCTGCCGCATTGGATACAGATATCCGGCTCCCACGCCGGTATATCTACGGCAATGTTGCGCTTTTCATATTGCGTAGTGCCGGTCGGAAACTTACCATCGGCCGGCATCTTGCTCACGGGCAGCTTGTCTCCACGAAGCGCTATAAGTTCTGCGGTAACCTCTTTGACAAAATCAGGAGCATCCTCCGGGACCGGCGGCCGCATCTTTATCTTACTGGTTACCTTGTCAGGAACTTCAACTTCATAAATTCTCTCAAGGGCGCCATCGACAGCCGCATTGTTCATTTCGACAATTTTTTCACCTTTCTTGCCGTAAGTTTTTCTGACTGCATCTTTGATAGCATTGACAGCCGTATCGAGCGGAATGATGTTGCTGATTTTGAAAAAGGCGGTTTGCATAATTACATTGATTCTCGGCCCCAGGCCGAGTTCCTGAGCAAGCCCAATCGCATCAATGATGTAGAACTTCAGCTTCTTGTCGATTATCTGTTTCTGCACCTCCTGCGGCAAAGTGTCCCACACCTCGTCTTTGTTGTGGCTGGTGGTCAACAAAAACGTTGCGCCCTCACGCGCCGACGAGAGCATATCATACTTTTCCAGGAAACTTGGATTATGACACGCAACAAAGGCAGACTTGTTCACAAGGTAAGGCCTTCGAATAAGCTGTTCTCCAAATCGCAGATGTGATGCGGTGACAGCACCGGCTTTTCTCGAATCGTAGACAAAGTAGCCCTGTGCGTAATTATCTGTTAGCTCACCGATAATTTTTATGGAGTTTTTATTTGCACCTACCGTCCCGTCCGCTCCGAGACCGTAAAACATCCCGGAGAAAAACCCCTTGCTGGAAATCTCGAAAGATTCATCAACTTCCAGGCTGGTATTGGTTACGTCGTCAATGATGCCCACCGTAAAACCATTTTTGGGCTTTGCAGCATCGAGATTATCAAAAACAGCTTTTACCATAGCCGGCGTGAATTCCTTCGAGCCTAATCCATACCGCCCACCGACAATTACAGGATATTTTTCGAAAGGTGTTTGCTTTTCAGCCATTGCTTCGCCAATAGCAGTGCGAACATCCATATACAGTGGCTCGCCGAGCGAACCGGGCTCTTTTGTTCTATCTAATACCGCAATCTTTTCAACGGTTTTTGGCAAAGCATCAATAAAGTGTTTGATGCTGAACGGCCTGAACAATCGCACCTTCACCACACCGACTTTTTCGCCCTTAGACGCCAGGAACTCAGCCGTCTCGTGGGCGGTATCGGCCCCCGTACCCATAATAACAATAACCTTCTCTGCATCTTTCGGCCCGACATAATCGAACAAATGATAACTTCGCCCAACCAGCTTCGTGAATTTGTCCATCGTCTCCTGAACAATCCGCGGGGCAGCCAAATAATATTTATTCACCGTTTCTCTGCCTTGAAAGTAAACGTCGGGATTCTGCGCTGTACCGCTAATCATAGGCCTGTCCGGTGAAAGTGCTCTGGCTTTGTGTTGAGTAACAAGTTCATCATCAATCATTGCGCGCATATCATCGAACGTTAACTGCTCAACCTTTTGAACCTCATGACTGGACCTGAAACCGTCAAAGAAATGTATAAAAGGTACCCGCGAGGCCAAGCTCACTGCCTGAGCGATAAGTGCAAAATCCATAACCTCCTGAATGCTGCACGAACAAATCATACCAAAGCCGATCTGTCGACAAGCCATCACGTCCGAATGGTCGCCGAAAATTGAAAGTGCCTGACAGGCCAATGACCTCGCCGAGACGTGGAAGACGGTCGGCAGCAGTTCGCCGGCAATTTTGTACATATTGGGAATCATCAGCAAAAGCCCTTGTGAGGCCGTGAAAGTCGTCGTCAATGCACCCGTTGCCAATGCACCATGCACAGCTCCGGACGCCCCGCCTTCCGACTGCATCTCCGTAACTGAGGGAACCGTCCCCCAGATATTGGGCTCACCTCTGGCTGTTTTTGCATCGGCAATTTCTCCCATAGCGGAGCTCGGAGTAATCGGATATATAGCAATCACTTCGTTCGTAGCGTGGGCCACGTATGCTGCCGCCGCATTGCCGTCGATTGTAACCATTTTGCGATCCATAGCTTCTCCACCTTCTAAAACAAGAACCATAAACAACTTAACTACACAGGCCTGCACCGCCACAGCAAGTCTTGCGCGTTACGAAACGCTTTTATACAACTTTTTACTGCATCAGGCAATGTAAATTTTATCAGAATTGAGAATAAGGTTTGCCCGAAAGCTGCAAATACCAGAATGCCGCCTCCGGCCGTGCTCAAAATGAAATAAAGGGAGGTACTAACCCATAAAGGCAGGTGAAATTACAAAAACGAGGAGTATCAAGCCGGGGCCATCCAAGAACGCTCACACCCAAAGCTCCTTAGAGCAGCGCCCAGCCGATACTCCTCTTTTCTGAAGATCATCCTCCTCTTAAAGACTAAAATTTTTAGGAAGATCATCATCTCAAAACTTCTTGGGCCTTAGGGATTTATATATATATTGTACATCTGTTACAGCGAACTTGTTATCAGGATATTCCTGATTTTGGTGGTAGAAATACCTGATTTCGATGCCGTCGGAGCAATGATTGCCGTCCCTGTTAAAAAACGCAGCCCCACTCAATTAACGGCTATGTTTCGAGGGATGTGAGCCCTTTGCGGATAGCATATTTTGTAAGCTCGGCTACAGTGTGAATATCCAGCTTATTCATTATTTGCCGACGATGTGTCTCGACGGTCTTGGCACTGATGTGCAGTTTCAAAGCGATTCGCTTTGTTGACTTTCCTTCCGCCAGAAGCTGGAGTACCTCTCGTTCCCTGCCCGTCAGGACATCCAAACCCGAAAAATCAGCTTTTGACAAGCGATGCAGGTAGTCATCAACCACAACACCGGATATGGAGGGACTCAGATAGGTTTTGCCGGCGACAACAGTGCGGATTGCGCGGGCCAATTCCTCAAAGGCGCAATCCTTCAACAGATAGCCTGAGGCACCACTTTTTAGCATCTCCGTCACAAACAGCAAGTCGGAATGCATCGATAAAGCGACTATCCTAACATCGCCGAATTCACGAGTGATCTGGCGAGCTGCCTCCATACCGTTCAAGTCCGGCATACTAACGTCCATAATGACTACATCGGGTAACAGTTCCCGCACCAGACGTACCGCCGTGCGTCCCTCTTCAGCCTCAGCCACCACTTCCATATCAGACTGCTTGTCAAGCAACGAGCGCAGGCCCTGCCGGGTAATCCTGTGGTCATCTGCCAATAAGATTCTTATGCTCATTTGCGCTGCTCCTTGTCGTTTTGGCTCTCCTGGTCTATTGGCGCCGTCAGAGTAACCCGAGTCCCAACCCCGGGCTTGGATTCAACCTCAAGACGACCACCGATGTGCCCCAATCGTTCGCGTATACTAAACAGGCCGAACCCACCTGTTTTGTAGTCGTGAGAACCGGTTTGGGATATGTCAAAGCCAACGCCGTCGTCCTTAACGCTCACTCGTATCTCATTACCCACTCTTCGAGTTGAAACCGTTACGCTGTGGGCCCGCGCGTGCTTTACAACGTTGACCAGCAACTCCCGCACGGCCTGGAATAAAAGAATACGAACATTATTATCCAGCGGTTTGGTCTGCCCATCACCTTTGAACTCGGTTGAAAGTCCGTGCTGCTGTCTCGTTTGTCTAACGAGCCATTCCACAGCCGCTTCAAAACCCAGCTCATATGGGACCGGAGGGCTCAGTTCAAACGTCAATGACCGTGCGCTCTCAATTGTCTGGGAGATTAAATCGCGAATCTCCTCCAGGTCTTTGGCAAGTTCCGGTGAAGCCACCGATTCCCGCAGCGACTCTATTTTGATTTTGGAGATAGCCAGGTTCTGACCCACATGGTCGTGCACGTTGGTTGCTATTCGCCGTCTTAAGCGTTCCTCAGCCAGTGACAGTTCCGAAGCCAAAGACCGCAGTTGCTTTTGATAGATAAGAAGCTTTTCCTCAGCCGTTTTGCGTTCGGTGATTTCACTCCGCAGCTCTTTGTTGACACTTTCAATGTCCGCAGTGCGTTGCTTAACCCGAATTTCCAACTCATCGCGTGCTTTCTGCAGCGCTTCTTCTGCTCGCTTGCGCTCGGTGACGTCCCTGAAATACCAAACTCTACCACAATACTTGTCATTTGAATCCAAGGCTTCTGCAAAATGACTTAATTTCCGACTGATGAAGTCGGATAAAAGATGGTTTTCGTCAGAGAAATTGATTTTGATAGCCAAAAAGCCGATTTTGATACGATTTAAGGCCGTAGAGGCTGTTTTAAGACAGAGCATC
>JAUVYQ010000168.1 GCA_030603035.1 Phycisphaerae bacterium
GGCGGCAACCCATATTATACTAAAGGGGCATACCTGGGATCGCATTACATTGAAACAGCTTTTGGGAAATACTACCAAGGCGCTATATCAAAACCACAGCTTGCCGATTACTTTGGCATGAAAGAAATACATGTGAGCACATTCGAGGGCTATGTACTTCATAGGGGGGCGACGCCATGAAATATGTTTTTGACAGCGATTCTCTTATTGACCTGTTCAAGCATTATTACCCAAAAACGTTTCTTACCCTGTGGGAAAAGTTCCATGCTTTGGTTTCAGCAGGAGACCTTATTTCGGTAAGAGAAGTTTATAAGGAAATCGGTTCAAGTGAAGATTCGCTGGCGAGTTGGGCAAAAGAGCAGAAAAACACATTATTCTTAGAGTCAACAGTTGAAGAACTACGGCTTGTAGCTAAGATTTTCCAAGTGCAGCATTTTCAGGCGATGATTCGCAAAAAAGAAAGACTCAAAGGCAAACCGGTTGCTGATCCATTTGTTATTGCCAGAGCAAAAATTTCTGGTGCCTGTGTGGTTACACAGGAAAAGCTAAAAGAAAATGCAGCACAAATCCCAAATGTCTGCAAGCATTTTGAGATACCCTGCATTAACCTTGAAGGTTTTATGGAAAAAGAAAACTGGACATTTTAGGAAAAGATCGACATGGTACCGCATCTTGATTTCCCCCCAACTTTCTCGCACTAAGCAGCTTCAAGGTGTCGACCAAAAGCATTCTGGCGAGGCACCCAAACCCGCAATTCCCGTCAAACACAAAATTAAAATTCATCTCTGCGTTCTCTGCGGTTAATAAAAATCCCCCAAAAACAGCTACCTTCGGAGGAACAAACTGCCCGGCAGGTGCTTTATCAAGGCCTTCAGCCGCAGTGATACCAAGCTGGCGTTTACACTGCCGGGCGTCAAATTCGTATCCGCGATTATCTGCTCTATGTGCACCGGCTCTTTGCCGAGACAATCATAAATCCTTCTTTCATCGTCACTTAGCTTCAACCGGCTCGCATCAAACAAAGGCGTCTCGACCTTTTCCGCGGCCTCTTCCGCCGCCGCAGTTACGTGGCTTTGCAGCTGTTCGCCGATATAGCCGAGCGCTTCCATTACATCTTCAACGGATTCTATCAGCTTCGCCCCCTGCTTTATCAACTGATGGCTGCCTTTACTTAACGGCGAATCAATTTTCCCCGGCACCGCCATCACCTCGCGATTATTCTCAAGCGCTGCTCTGGCCGTAATTAACGCTCCTGAACGCAAGCCGGCCTCGACAACAATTGTTCCCAGCGACAGTCCCGCTATTATTCTATTGCGGGGCGGGAAGTTTTCCGCCAACGGCTCGTACCGCAACGGCAATTCGCTAATGCAGGCGCCGGACTCGGCTATAAGCTCAAAGAGCTTCTTGTTCTCCGGCGGAAAGATATTTGCCAGGCCGCAGCCCTGCACCGCAATTGTGCGTCCGCCGGCTGATAGCGCACCCTGATGTGCGGCGCTATCTATGCCGCGGGCCATCCCGGAACAAATAGTGAAGCCGGCTGAACTTAAAAAATGAGCAAATCGAGAAGCCTGCTCCTGGCCGTACAAACTGCACCGCCGGGAACCAACTATCGAAATACTCAAGTTGTCGGCGCTGGTCAAACTGCCCTTTATGTAAAGAACCGGCGGAGGGTCGTAAATCCGTTTCAATACAGTGGGATAACGCTCATCGGCAATGTGAATTATGTGAACGCCGAGCTTCTCGGCCAGTTCCAGCTCAGCGGTTGTGTCGAATTTGTCACGCGTTCGGGCAATTTGCTCAGCAGTTTTGAGACCTACTCCCACTATTCCGGCCAGTTCACCGGCCGAAGCACCCAAGGCCCTCTCGGCTGAGCCGAAATGTTTTATAAGCTTTGCAAAAGTGGTCGGACCGACACTATCGGCCCTGATTAATTTGAGCCATTTTTCAATATCAACGGAATTCTGCTGTAATTCTGCCATTATTTAGCTGTCGTGAAACAAAGATTATAAAGCCGCAGATACCCGCCTCCGCGGGCACAAGCTTCACCGATTCATATTTAACCACGAAGGGCATGAAGGCACAAAGAAAAATTGGGCGCAGATTTTGGTTCGTATTGCGTATGTCGTATATCGTATGTCGTGGAAGTTAAAAACTTGAAGTGAAAAGTGCAAAACCACAGCGCAAAATTCAAAAATAACCACGGATAGCCGCTCCATCTAAAGCCGGAATCCGTCCGTTCCGTCCAATCCGTCCAAGGGCCGGACTTTCAGGGGCCGGACTTTCAGCGCAGTGAAATAGTGGGCGTTGCCCACCCTACTTTTTTTGGGAAAATTTTAAGATTGCTGGTTTGACGGGAAAGAGGATTATGGTTATTGTTTGGTCCGAAAATCTGCGTGTTTGGCGGTTCTGCGGGCAGTCTAATTGCAGTCAGGCGAGAAAAATTTATTAAAGAGAAGAGCAAAAATGTCTGAAGATACAGGAAGTTTGACAAAAGTGTGTCTAACATACCGCCCGGCCTGTGTTTTACCGGGCAGGTTGTGAAGCTGGTTCGCAAAAGTGTGAGATTATGAGTTTTTTTCGGGAGGTATTTGTTATGGCGGTAGTGTGCAAGTTTCCGTGGTGGCCTGTGGTGCCGGTTTTTGGAGCAGGAGTATTGGTGGGACTGTTATTTATTGCCGGGGTTGTTCTCTCGCTCGTTATGCTCATCGACTGTCTGAAACGGCCGGCGTCGAAGTTTTTGAATCCACTTACCAAAAATGGTGAATACGACAAACTGATATGGGCCGGTGCGATTGTGTTATCGCTCTGGTTCTATTGCATAGGGGCAATAGTGTATTTCTTTGTTATGATGAAAGCCAAGCCGGAAAGCAGCGAGCAGTAAAAAATCGTTTTCGCCAGAGCTTGTTTTTTTGTTCTGTGGTTATGCCCGGCGGGATTTGGACGCGACGGGAACGCTTGGTTTCGGCCATCGTATAGCAGGAGCTATGGGGGGCAGAGTTACCCTCCACAGCTTAACCGCAAAGGGCAGCGAGATGCCGGTCAGGTGCGACGTCTTGTTATGTGAACGTTACCTTGAAAAACTAAAAGGCGCCCCAATCCTGTTTTCCGGGGATGTAATAGGTCGGGCAAATAAAGCGAAACAGCGAGCGAAATATAAAAAAACCCGGTTAAACATTATTGGGCGTGAATCTATGGTGAAAGCTGAATCTGAACACAAAATGGGCCTTGAAAAAAGCGTCGTATTATAAGATGAACTAATTATGTATTTAGTTGTGCTGATACAAGACGGTTTTTTACAAAGATAATACTGCAAAACCGCTTTTTCTATAACCTCTTTGTTTGCAATACCTTACGCCGTTCTGTCCAATTATAACAGCAGTTTTTCAGGCTTTTTTCGAGTCCTGTCCTTTGACTCAAGCGTCTTTATCTATTAGACTAGGATTTTTATGGTAAAATCAGCAAAAACAACCGGAAAGAAACGTACGAAAAAGAGCTCTTCCAAGCTTGCGACGGTCAAGACCAAAAAAGCTTTCACGAGCTACAAACAGGCCATTAGCTACTTGTTTGAGAAGACTGACTACGAAAAGGAAGAGCACTTAGGCTATAACGTTACGACGTTCAACCTCAACAGGATGAAAAAGCTGCTGTCGTTATTAGGCAACCCTCACAAAAAGATTCATACAGTTCACATAGCCGGCACAAAAGGAAAGGGCTCGACTGCGACGATGCTGGCGAGGATGCTCGAGGCGAACGATTACGACGTCGGGTTATACACCTCGCCGCACGTGGTACATTTGCATGAGCGGATTGCGGTCAATTCCGAAATGATAAAGGACCGAGAAATGCTTGGCCTGCTGAACCGCGTTTACGCGCCGGTTGAGAAGATATCAAAGAATACGCCTCCCACTTTCTTTGAGATTATGACCGCCCTGGCGTTTATGCACTTTGTCGATACGAAAGTTGATATTGGGGTGATTGAAACCGGCTTAGGGGGCAGACTGGACAGCACCAACGTTATTAAGCCCAAGGTCGTTGGTATAACCAGTTTGAGTATCGACCACCAGCACCAGCTTGGGCACACTATCGACAAAATTGCCAAGGAGAAGGCCGGTATTTTCAAGCGGGGCGTTCCGATTATTACCGTCCAACAGGAGGAGGAGGCGATGCGTGTTCTAAAATTGCATGCTGCCGCCGTCAAAGCGCCGTTGAGTGTAACCGGCAGCGATATTGATTTTTCGCAGCGATTTGAAACGTCGCGGGAGCACGGGCCACATACAAGAATCTGCCTGACAACACCAACGAGTAAATTTGAACATCTGCGAGTGCCACTTCACGGCAAACATCAGGCAATCAACTGCGGTCTGGCCCTGGCTATGCTGGATAAACTCAAAGCAAGCGGCTACGAGATAGACAGCGAAAAAGCAACTAAGGGACTTCACAGCGTGTCATTGGCGGGCCGAATGGAGATGATTTGCGATGACCCGAGAATTATGATAGACGCCGCTCACAATGCCGCAAGTATTCAGGTCTTGATACATGCGATAGGCCAAAATATTCCTTATGATTCCATGGTTGTCATCTTCGGCTGTAATAACGACAAAGACATCAAAGGGATGCTGCATAAATTACAATACGGCGCTGACAAGGTGGTTTTCACCCGCAGCAACTCGGCGAAAGCGATGCCTCCGGACGACCTATCTGAGATGTACACGGAGATGTGCGGCAAGATGTGCCAGACAGCCAGCAGTTTGGGCGAAGCGCTGCGGCTTGCGAAAAGCGCTGTGAGCAAAGAAGACCTGATTTGTATTACCGGCAGTTTTTATCTTATCGGCGAGGCCAAGATACGTTTTCAGTCGGACCAATCCATTCCGTGGGCGTAGCGGCAAAAAATGCTACGCCACATATAGGCCTAACTACTTCTTTCCGGCTTTATCTATTACCCTGATTACATCTGTGCCCACAACAAAGGGCATACCTTCGGGTGCCCGTCAAGTTTGTAGGTAAAAATAGCCCTCCAACAGGTGCATTTTTGGTAAATTAGCTTAAAATTCACCTAAAAATGTTTCTGCCATTGGAGGGCAAAAAAATGTATGAAGAAATTTTAGACCAAATGAAAGAA
>JAUVYQ010000224.1 GCA_030603035.1 Phycisphaerae bacterium
TTCTTTCATTTGGTCTAAAATTTCTTCATACATTTTTTTGCCCTCCAATGGCAGAAACATTTTTAGGTGAATTTTAAGCTAATTTACCAAAAATGCACCTGTTGGAGGGCTATTTTTACCTACAAACTTGACGGGCACCCATGAAGTATTCGCCGTTATTTCATCGCCATCCCACCAGTCATTGTCGCCATTGGGGTCTGTGTAAATCGTTGGTTCACCGTAGACATCATAGTCGTATCTTTCAGAAATCGAGCCTGTGCTGTCAATTACAGCAGCAACGTTATACAGATGGTCACGGCAGATGAAGTACTCAAAGCCATTACCTTGGGGAGGATCATCGTCGATGGCCAAAAGCTCATCTATGTAGCTGCCCCAGATATAAGACATCTGAGCAACAGGCGTACCGGCTGCATCGTATTCCTCGAGAACGCGTAAGTTGTTGTCATAATACTGACGCTTGGTTACAGCGCCTACTTCATCGATGAACTCTATCCGCTGACCAAGAGCATCAGTGCGGCCGGCAATAAGCCTCGAACTAATGTCTTTTTGAAAAAAGCCTATGCATCCAATCTCCCAACGACGCCTTGAGATCGGCCATTTCGACCCCGAGAATAACGAGAAACCACAAAGATATCGAAATATAAATTGGTCCTACGGATAGATTCCCTCCAACATTTAAAGTCCCAAACGCAAGCAGCACGTAACAAACATAGCCCACGTTTAGCAAACAGGCAAGAATGATTAGCGGCCCATTGATAGATAAGGTGGATAGGATATTCATCAGCAACCATATTGTAGCCAGCCCTCCCCAAACCAAGGCCTTAATATGAAAAACCTGCTCCGTATCCGACATAACGCCAGCATATGTGTGCAAACCAACAAGAGGGATTAATAGCGCGTTGCAAACGGCGAACGCGTTTCGCAACACTCGCTTCCATTTCATCTTTCTTACAAAAGCTCCCAAGCTGCAATAACCTATATTACATTCCCCGGACACCCGTTGTTGTTGTTTACAGGTCTCACCTTCAAGTACTGGCTTAATACCCAATTCGTACCCAACCACTTCTTGCAATCATTAAACATTTCAACATCCGCCTTAAAATGTCCCCACCAGTCCGCATCGGGACTTACTTTGTCAGGCGTACCCGCTCCAAGCCCTCCGGTAATCAGCTTGCCTTTGGCGTCATAGCAACACTGTTGTCCCGGATTGCCTTTCGTTTCCACCTTAGATCTCATACACGCAGTTGCACCAGGATGGTATTTCTTGCTTGCCTTACTTGGAGTACGCCAAGTCTTCTCATCCGGATTGGCCCACTTATTCTTGCCCTTTTTGCAAATATAGCATGAGCAGGCTGGCAATCCCTTAAGCCAACCCATATCCTTCAACTCGTTTGCAATCCAATCGGCGCATTTCTTTTCCCACTCTTTCTTTTTCTTTTTTGAACCCCAAAGCCAGCCGTAGGGATCTGAGCGGACTAAAGGCGCACTGCCGACGTATTCATACAGATTCATGCCATCGGCGTATCCAATTGGGTCTCTTGATAACCATCGGCCGAGGGTGGGGTCGTAATACCTTGCCCGGCTGTATTGGATTTTCAAAGAGCTATTATCCAGTATATCAAGTCTTCGGCCGGTAAACAAGTACGGATTTTCATAGTTGCTTTTTCCATCGGGGTCGGGTGCGAAGTTCAACTCAAGAATGCTGCAATTGCCGTAGGCATCGTATTCGTAGCCGTCTCTGTCCTGCGTTAAATTCCCGGCTTCGACGCTTGAGGAAATGGGCGATACAGGACTTGAACCTGTGACTTCCTGCGTGTAAAGCAGGCGCTCTGGCCAACTGAGCTAATCGCCCGAATTTGATTGTAAAAATACAGGTTTTTAGCCCTTGCGTCAATACCCTTGATATTTTATATTCTTGGCGGGTCAGCTTTTGTTTGCCTGGCCCCGCCCCTGCCGCAGGGGTCGGGGCTGGCCGGGGAAGCATTCGAAATTTGAGGTGTTTTTATGACAGTACTCGAAGCCATACGCAGGCGATATTCCTGCCGGGCATATCAGGACAGGCCCGTAGAGCAGGAAAAGCTCGACCAAATTTTTGAGGCGGCCCGGCTGGCGCCATCGGCTATGAATACGCAGGATTGGCGTTTCGTAGTAGTTGCAGATAAAGAAAAAAGACAGCGGGTTGCCGAGACTACTAACAGGCCGGAAGTCTTTAGCAAGGCCGGGGTTATCATAGCCGCCTGCAGCAACAGTGACCATGTGATGCGATGCGGCCAGGCGATTGGGCCTATCGATGTCGCTATTGCTCTTGAACATATCGCCTTGCAGGCAGCGGACTTGGGACTGGCGACGTGCTGGATTGGCTCGTTCTATGTGGACAAAGTAAGAGCAATACTGGATATTCCGGCTGATATCGCTGTAATTGAGCTGATGGCGGTTGGTTATCCGGCTGACGAGCCGAAGAAGCCGGAGCGCGAGCCGATAGAGAAGATACTCTGCTACGACAAGTGGAAGTTCTAAGTTGTTGGTTTAACGTGATTTAAAATCCTTTTGAATTTTGGGGACGTAGTGTAACGGGAGCACGCCGCGGTCGCATCGCGGAAATGAGGGTTCGATTCCCTTCGTCTCCATTTTATTTCTTGGTAGTTGTGTGAATCTGGGGGATTTGGGTAAGGGAGAAATTGGTCCCCGGTTTGAGGATTCCGAGAAGCTCACCCGTAGGGATCTCCGCTTCGCTTCGAGTTTGAATGGGTTTAATTGGGTTTGTTTTGGGTTTGTTTTCACCAAGTGTCCAATTGGATTTATTTTCATAATCCCTTGTTAAAACAGCACTTACGTTCATTTGAGCATTTAGCAAATTGGCTTTGATTGGGTTTGAATTGGCTTTGTTTTCCGGGACTGCGAAAATGTCATTTCTTTCATAATCCTTTGTTAATATTGAATTTACGTTCATTTGAGCATCCAG
>JAUVYQ010000347.1 GCA_030603035.1 Phycisphaerae bacterium
CAACTGCTTCCTTTAATTTCTCAACTAAAATCGGCAGGTCACGATAACCCTTAATCCGATGAAAACGCTTCTCCACCTCCAGCAACACGGTCCCTGCCCAACGCCAAGCCATATTCGCATCACGCCAACGCTTGACATTGCCACACAGATCATCAGCCAAAGAAAAACAGCTCTCAATGATATTTGTGCTACTGAACAACCGACGCAACTGCTCTGACAACCCCAAGCGATTAATCGTCAGTGTCTCATCAAAGCCTTCATCCAGACTCCTGGCCGCCGCCTGATTTATCGAGGCCAGCCAGTCATGCACCTTGTATAATTCCTTTTTCGCCTCTTGGTAATCCGTCATGCCCCAAGCGGCTCGAAGCTTCATCGCCAGCAGCTTGTGATACTTCTTTGGCAAATATTTCTGAATGTTTCGTTCCTTGTGCAACCGACAACGCTGAATCAGAACCTGCCGGCCAAAACGAGCCTTCACCGCCTTGGCCAGGGCCTTTGAACCATCCAGAATAAACAGGTATCTGTGCTGTGTTGACAGGCCACGCTCAATCAGCTCATCCAGCAACTGCCCGCAGACCTCGCTGTTTTCGGTAGCACCGGGCCATAATCCCAGTATGTGCTTGCGGCCTTCAATATCGATGCCTAAGGCCGTTATAAGCGTAAAATCATGGAATCCCTTGCCATCAATAAGAATCACACACAGCTCCAAATCATGCAGCGGACGTTCGAGTAATTGCCGCAGCCGTTTGCTGCTGGCCGCTTTCCAACGCCGGCTGACAGAGCTTTTGTCGATGCCGTAGCCGTCACATAAATCATCCAGAACACCTGCGTAATCCCGAGTAGAAACCCGACGTAAAATACGCTCTGATACCGCGTTCTGCATTCGGTACGGATGGGCAAAGGCATTAAAGCGGCTCAGAGATATCTCCTGGCTGCCATCTTTGGAACAAACCCGAGGTTTTTCTATCGCAACCTTTCTGCCAGCAAAGATTACATGAGCTTCGTCATTACCCCAGCGAACCGCCTGACGCTCAGGGTTGTGCTCATAACGGCTGCCCGCTAATTGTTCTACTTCCTCGTCGATAAGGGCCTTCATCATTAATAGTCCTGCCTGAGAAGCGGTCTGCTCTATGGCCTTGGCCACATCGAAGAGCATCTCGCTCATGGGCAGAATCATCTGGAAGGCTGCCTTACCGTCAGCCAGTTCAACAGTTACTACTTGTCCATCAAGTTTTTTCATTTTTCTTCTGGAACGATTGGTTTTTCGCTGATACGATTTTCCCATCATGCGGTCTCCTAAAAAAGGGTAACAATTCATGTTAAAAAACACATTACCGTTACCCCGACCGCATGATTTTTTCAATCAATTTTCAACGACATTCGGGACATCCTCG
>JAUVYQ010000364.1 GCA_030603035.1 Phycisphaerae bacterium
GCTTTTGACGAGCCAGGCAAAAGAGATTTATATTTTCAGTACGAACGAGCCCAGGGACCGCGAATATCTGCGAACACTACTCGGCCAGGAGATCGAGCCGATGCTGGACCGCCTGGAGCAATATCAATACTTGCACTGGAAGGATGGGGACACGAATATCAAAGTCGGCAAGGCGTAAAAAATAATGCTCAGCAAAAAAAGATTTGTTAAAGAGGTTCAAAAAGATACGATTATCGAAGCCGATAACGCTTTTATTATAATCGGCTTGATCGAAATCAGGGAAGCGGTCGATCGTTACATCGAGCATCGAATCAAAAGTGACAAAACGCTTGAGAACATTCTCAAGGACATTTATAGTGCGGTCCAGAAATCAGGATCACAAAATTAGAAAAGGAGACATTATGAACGAAAACGAATTGATCAACAAATGTCGGATACATCTTGATAGTGCCGATGCAGACCTGGTAGGTTGTAGGCACGCAGATTATTGCGCATCGATGCAAAGTTTACTCTATCTCTTAATTGCAGAGCTTGTCGATGATAACACCACAGAAGTTCTGCGGGCCTGGGCATCAGATACAGCTGAGCTGGCCGCGGCAGTTGAACCGCGGCCGGCGCCCAAGCCACAGCCGGCAGCTGAGCCAGCCGCCCCGGCAGCTGAGCCGGCCGCCCCGGCAGCTGAGCCGGCCCCGGCAGCTGAGCCAGAGCCGGCAGCTGAGCGAGAGCCGCCGGCAGCTGAGCGAGAGCAAGCAGGATTGTCGCGATGTCCAAAGCAGCTGGCCTTTGATGAAATTTGCGAAAAATGCGAACTAAAAAAACAATGTCCGGCATATACACCGTCAAAAGATACAAGCGGAGTAAAAGATTTCGATCTGGCCGAAGCAAAAGGCGAAAAGCCAAAATCTGATGCTGCGAGCAGACGTACAGCAGGAAATTCGCCCTGGTAAAAAGAAAAATTTGCGTTACGCATAACCAGGGCAACTATCGAAATTTGAATTTTGACGGCTGATTTGAGTAACGGATGTATTGGGGATTACGATATTGTCGTTGGTGCAGTAAATCTTATAAACCGAAAAAAGACATCGGCAGGGACGGTTTTTGCTCGAAGCGTTGTAAGCAGGCCCTCTATCGTGCCCGTAAAAATTGCGTTACGCAAACCCAACGTGGTCCTGGAGCTCCTGCAGCGCGATGCGTAACGCGGAAAGGAAGGAAGCGAAAAAAAA
>JAUVYQ010000134.1 GCA_030603035.1 Phycisphaerae bacterium
CTGAGCATATTCTACCTTTCTAAAGTCCCTGTAACCTGTGGGCCTTAAAAAACAAAATCGTATAAATGAGCCATATTTATTTTAACACATATAAGATAGCTGAGTCAATACTTTTTTTACTCAAACTGACAGGTTTTGGAGGGTGTAGCCAAAATCAGAACAGGCAAGCGGCGTTCTTTTAATAACGTTGTGAGATTCCGACGGCCTCCGGTGGGTAAATCGAATCGCCACCGTCGAACCGGGACGCATAATAGCGAGCCATTTTCTGAATCTCGTGGTAATATTTGAGCACCGTGCTCCGGAGAGCTTTTCTCTATCCGCAAACTTAACATACACCCTAATACAAGACAGTTACTTCACTCGGGGAGACAGGATTTGAACCTGCGACCTCTGCGTCCCGAACGCAGCGCTCTGGCCAAACTGAGCTACTCCCCGGTAAATCAAAAACCTGAGTATAGCACATCAGCTCCACGATTGCAACCTACAATAAATTGACAGGGTCTATATCTATAGCAACCTTGACCATCGGGCGAATCCGGCATAGCAAGACTCGCAGGCTGCTAAATAATTGTTGCACGGTTGTCGCTTCCGGCGCCTGGATAATTATTTGCATCCTGTGAAAACGCTGTATTCGACTTATCACCGCCGGCATGGGCCCCCGGACAATCGCTGCCAGATTATCACGCTCGACAATATAGTCGATTCTTTCACGCATCGTCTTGCAGGCAGCGTCAAGTTTATCAAAACTCCTGTCCCGCATAACGATAGCCGCCAGTCGCCAAAACGGCGGCAAATTGCAGGCCTTGCGATGCTTTAATTCCTCTTTGACAAAGCCGTCAAAGTCTCCGCTGAGAGCGAACTGTATGGCCGGCTGGTTCGGTAAAAACGTTTGAACGAAAACCGTCCCCTTTTTCACGGAGCGCCCCGCCCGACCAGCCACGTGAGAAATCAATTGAAAGGTTCGCTCGTTTGCTCGAAAATCCGGCAGATAAAGGCAAGTATCAGCACTAATAACGCCCACTAACATTACGTTTGGAAAATGCAGGCCCTTAGCCAGCATCTGCGTCCCGGCTAATATATCAATGCGACCCTCGCTAAAGTCTTTCAGAAGCCGGTAATAATCTCTGCTTGCCATAGAATCGCTGTCAATCCTCGAAACACGGGCCTGGGGAAACTTCTTAGCCAGCTCCTCTTCGAGCCGTTGCGAGCCAAGCCCTATCATAGCCATACCTTTACCGCACAACGGACATTTTTCGGGAACAAGCGTCTGTGCTAAACAATAATGACATACCGCATAACCATAATTTATATGCTTTCCCGTAACCGTCCGCATCTGGTCGTAGCCGAAGCGCTTTGATTTGTGAAAGGTCAGCGTTACATCGCAGTTGCGGCAGTGCAGGGTATGTTTGCAGGATGGGCAGAATACGAAATTACTGTACCCGCGCCTGTTCAAAAGTAAAATCGCCTGCTCGTTTTTTGCGATGGTCTCTTTCAGATGCTCAGCCAACGGCTCAGAAATCAAATTAACACCATTCTGCGTGAAATATCCCTCTCGCAAATCGACCAGTTTCATTTCAGGAAAGGACAAGTCCATCACCCTTTTTGGCAGATGCACTACGCTAAAATGCTTTTTGCTGTGGCAATTAAACAATGTCTCTAACGAAGGCGTAGCGCTGCCTAAAATACAATGCGCGCCGCACAATTGCGTTCGTTTTATCGCCACGTCTCTGCCGTTATACCGCGGCGCGGTATCCTGCTTGTAGCTTGGCTCGTGCTCTTCGTCAACAACGATAAGCCCGAGCCTGGCCAGCGGGGCAAAGACCGCCGAGCGAGCGCCGATAACCACGTTAGCATCACCCGATTTTATTTTTTGCCACTGCACATTTCGCTGAGCAGCGGTCAATCCCGAATGCATCACAGCTATTTTTTCAAATCTTGAGCTGAACCGCTGGACCGTTTGAGCGGTAAGAGCGATTTCAGGAAGCAGCACGATGGCACTTTTGCCTTCTTGTAAAACCGCCTCGATAGCTCTCATATAAAGCTCAGTTTTGCCGCTGTCGGTAACACCGTGCAAAAGCGTAACGCCAAATTCCCCAGAATCTATCTCAGCTTTTATAGAGCCGAGTGCCTTTTGCTGGTCTTCGTTGAGTATCACCTTCTCTGTTTTTATTGACATTCCCTTTGGAATGGCAGGCAAAGACTTCAAAATTGTCTTCTGAGCTATTTTGATAATCCCTTTTTCCGCAAGTTTTTCTATGGGCGCAGCCGTACAGCCGACCGCTTCCAAAACACCCTGCAGCTCTAAAGCCGACTCCGAATGGAAAGCTTTTCTCTCCTGCAGGAACTTAACAATTTGCTTTTGTTTCTTACCCCTCAATTGCTTGACACTTTCTTCAATATCAGTGAAGCTGACTGAAAGATAAACATATCTTTGTGTCTTAACCCCTGCACCTTTTTTTACCGCCCCCGGCACCATCGCCGCCAAAACCTGACCGAGCGGACAGACATAGTAGCTGCTAATCCACCGGGCCAATTCCATAAGTTCGGCATCCAACAACGGCTCTTTATCAATTACCTTGGCGACTATTTTTAGCTTGCGTCCCCTGCCGCCAGCGGTAAAAGACTTTTCGAAAGGAACATCGGCTTCTACGCAAAAGCCGATTTGAAGTTTATTTTTTCTGCCGAACGGCGCTTCAACCCTCTGCCCCACCTCAATCGGCCAGAGCTCATCCGGCACAAGGTAGTCGAACTCCGTATCCACCGCCGATTCAAACACAACACGAACAATATGACTGCAAATCGGCTCCTCGACCTCTTCCGATGTGAACAAGCTATCTGTTCTGTATTTGCTCATTTATTAGCCGAGCTGGTTCAGTTTAAAATCTAATTTTAGAGCTTAAAGTATTCCGTAGCAATTTGGTTTACATAATCGCCGATGGCCAGCGATGCCGTTGCAGCCGGCGACGGTGCATTCAAAACGTGAATAGAATTGCCTCGTCTGACTACTACAAAATCATCAATCGGTTTGCCGTCCCGACCAACCGCCTGAGCGCGCACGCCGGCATTTCCGGGCTTTATATCTTCGGCGCCAAGCGAAGGAATAAGCCGTTGTAATTGCCGAAGGAATAGTTTTTTGAAAAAGGCCCTTGTGTACTCGTCCAGGCCATATTTCCAATGCCGGAGAAACATCTTCCACGTCCCCAAATAAGACAGTGAATCCCAGCAGTCTCTCACGCTAAAATCGGTTTTGCGATAACCTTCCCTCTTAAATGAAAAAACTGCGTTTGGGCCGCACTCGACTGAACCATCAATCTTACGGGTAAAATGAACGCCGAGAAAGGGAAAAGCCGGGTCCGGAACCGGATAAATCAAACTCTTAACCTTTTTGGCGCCTTTTTTTGTCAACTCATAATAATCCCCCCGGAAGGGCACTATTTTCACACCAGCCTCAACGCCGTCCAGTTTGGCAATTCTGTCGCAGTGAAGTCCCGCACAATTGATAATATATCTTGCGGCAAAAGTCCCTTTATTTGTAACGACCTTTGTAAAAGAATCGTGCTTTTCAAGACCCAATACTTTATGCGAAGTCAGAACTCTATTGCCCTGCGATTCCGCCGCTATCAACTTGCCCAATTTCTTTGCAACTTCAGTGAAATTGATAATCCCTGTGCAGGGCACGCGTATAGCTGCGATGCCGCGGCAAGATGGCTCTGCTTTCTTTATTTCGTCCGGCCCAATCTTTTCAATCCCTTCTATCTCGTTTTCCAGACCGTTGCGGAAAATCTGTTCGAGGTTAGCCAGTTCTTTTTCCTGCGTTGCGACAATTATTTTCCCGCAAATCTCGTAAGGAATATTATGCTCTCTGGCAAAAGCCATAAGTTCTTCGCGTCCTTTGGCACAGGTTTTTGCCTTATTCGAGCCGGGCTTATAGTACAGCCCCGAATGAATAACGCCGGAATTATGCCCGGTCTGATGGGCCGCCAACTGCTCTTCTTTTTCCAGTACGGCAATTGAGGTGTCAGGATGATGCAATTGAATCTTGTAGGCCGAGGCCAGACCGACAATCCCACCGCCTATCACCACAATATCAAAATCAACTCCCTGTCCCATTACCAAATCCTAAAAACCAAAGAACCGTGATTTTACGCTTACCCGCAACCCGCCGGTGATTGTCCCAGTTTGAGACGGCTATGTCAAGATTTGACAACTCCTCCCGTCGCCTTTACTATTGTCATTCTGAGCCCTTCGCTTCGCTCGACTCGAGGATAAACTCCGCGAAGAAGCTCAACTCCTATCCGTCTCCAATCTTTTTTTTGCCTTTAAGTGCACCAAGAATAGTTTATAATCCCGCTGTATTCGTATCCTGCCGAAAAAAACGAACCACCTGAAAGGACATCTGATATGAATAGGAAACGGTCGATTATTTTGACAGTTTGTGCCCTGTTTGCTGCGCTGGCCTTTGCCGGCTGCTACCAGCCCGTGGACTACCCTGTGATAGTTGACGTCCCACAGCCCCCCGCAGTTGAGCCGGCGATACAGCGTAGGATTGTCGGTACATCCATCGAGAACCGCCCAATTACATGCACCGTGCTCGGTGAAGGCCAGGACGTAACTTTCATCCTCGCTGCAATACATGGCAGCGAGCCGGCCGGAATACCACTTGTCCGGCGCCTCGCACAGTATCTCCAGCAGTACCCACACCTGCTGCAGGGACGCAAGGTCGTCCTTCTGCCGGTGGCTAATCCGGACGGCGTCGCTCACAGTACCCGTTACAACGCCCGCGGCGTGGACCTGAACCGCAACTTCTCAACAGCCAACCGTCTTAATATCAAACGGTTCGGACGCACCGCACTTTCCGAGCCGGAGGCCCGTGTCATTGACCGACTCATCCGGCAATACGCTCCTGACCGTGTTGTCAGCATTCACCAGCCGCTGGCCTGCATCGACTACGACGGTCCCGGAAAAGCCCTGGCCAGACGCCTGGCCGAATATTGTAATTTGCCTCTGATAAAGCTGGGCCCAAAGCCCGGCTCGCTGGGCTCATACGCAGGAGTTACTTTGGGAATTCCTATCATAACCCTCGAACTGCCCCACATCGCCGATAGGCTCAATTCGCAGCGCCTCTGGCAGCGATACGGCCCCGCACTCATCGCCGCCGTCGTATATCCCGACAGGGTCAAATAAAGACACCGACAGCTCTACGCTCATCTCTTAAAAAATCCGTGAAATCTGCGGTTGATTTTTATTGACCATCGGCGATTATTAAATAAACTCCAGCTAAAACATTTATTTCCCAACAGCTAAATAATGGCAGAATTGCAGCAGAATTCCGTTGATATTGAAAAATGGCTCAAATTAATCAGGGCCGATAGCGTCGGCCCAACCACTTTTGCAAAGCTTATAAAGCATTTCGGCTCGGCGGAGAGGGCCCTGGGTGCTTCGGCCGGCGAATTGGCAGGAATAGATGGGGTAGGTTTCAAGACTTCTGAACAAATTGCCCGAACGCGTGACAAATTCGACGCAACCGCTGAGCTGGAGTTGGCCGAGAAGCTCGGCGTCTGCATAATTCACATTGCCGATGAGCGTTATCCCACTGTATTGAAAAGGATTTACGACCCACCGCCGGTTCTTTACATAAAGGGCAGTTTGACCAGCGCCGACAATTTGGCTATTTCGATAGTTGGTTCCCGGCGGTGCAGTTTGTATGGCCAGGAGCAATCTTCCCGGCTTGCTCATTTTTTAAGTTCAGCCGGCTTCACTATTTGTTCCGGAATGGCCCGCGGCATAGATAGCGCCGCACATCAAGGTGCGCTATCAGCCCGTGGCCGCACAATCGCGGTGCAGGGCTGCGGCCTGGCAAACATCTTTCCACCGGAAAACAAGAAGCTGTTTGAACTTATAGCCGAATCCGGCGCCTGCATTAGCGAGTTGCCGCTGCGGTACGAGCCGCTGGCGGATAACTTCCCGCCCCGCAACAGGATAATAGCGGGCCTGTCGCTGGGCACGATTATTGTCGAGGCCGGCCTGCGTTCAGGAGCGTTAATCACGGCCAGAGCAGCACTTGAGAACAATCGTGAGGTGATGACGGTGCCGGGGAAAATTGATTCGCCGTTGAGTAAAGGCAGCCATCAGTTGATAAAACAGGGGGCGAAGCTGGTAGAATCCGTTGAAGATGTGATGGAAGCGCTCGGCTATATCGGCGAACAGTTGCAAAGCCATGTAAGTGCGGCGGCGGAAAGGGCGGCTGAAGAGGTCGAGACGCCTTTGTTTGATGTGAGCCGGTTGAAGCTAAGTGATGATGAAAGAAGGATTTATGATTGTCTGAGCAAAGAGCCGTTGCACATAGAGCAGATAATTGCGGATACGAATTTGACGCCGGGCAGTGTAAATGCCGGCTTGGTATCACTACGGCTGAAGGGGTTGATAAAGCAACTGCCGGGCAGTTTGTTCGTGCGAGGTTAGCTGGCCTGGGGGGTATGGGTAAGGTGAAATCCGGCACGCCACCGTGATTTCGACCATTAAGACAGTTGGTCTGGGGGATTTGGGTAAGAGAAAAATTGGGTTTGATTGGGTTTGTTTTGGCTTTGAATTGGGTTTGATTGGCTTTGATTGGGTTTGATTGGGTTTGTTTTTACCAAGTGTCCAATTGGATTTATTTTCATAAGCCACTGTTATTAAAGAGGTTACGTTCACTTGACTTTTTCGGAAATTGGCTTTGTTTGTTAAAAAAGAGCTGATTTGTAGAGGCCTCTCTACAGTTGTAAAGATGCGAAG
>JAUVYQ010000396.1 GCA_030603035.1 Phycisphaerae bacterium
GCGTATACAGGACACAACCACCTTGCAAAGCTTACCGGCAAGCAGATGGTAGCTCTCTTGAAACCTGAACGATCCAAGTCTAAAAGCGACCGGGTAGCCATCAATCACACAACCGTTGCTAAAGTAATTATACCAACCGTCGATCTCTGGTATATATTCCTCGTCGACCGTCTCATAGCCTTCTGTAAGCAACAACATATTTTTAGCGAACTCGAAGGCGTTTTGTGCGCCTGTGGATCCCAGCGGGTTGCGTCTGTTCCTGGTGCAAAAACTCATAAATCTTTCCGCTGCGGGTCCTTGATAAAAATTCCATAATTCATCTGCGGTGGCCAGCCTTTTATTAAGGCCTGGCCAACCTATATTTGCCTCGGCATCGATGCCGGCTTCTTCCAAGATAGCCTTGGTTGTAGCGTATTTAGGTATAGGGGCCTCAAAAAGAAGTTTGTCGAGTCCTTCAACCTGGTCAAAGGGATCCCAAATATCCCGGTAAGGTTTAATAACCTGGGTAGCTCCATTAAGGCAAGCGTAGATCATCCAGTGTTCATCCTCTGTGAACTCGTCACTAGCCAACCCTACGACTTGAGCGAACTTCAACACCCGGAAGGCGCTTTCTTCATGACTGCGGGGTTTAGGCGGTGGAGCGCGCCAGGATACCTTTTCGCCTCTGATAGTCCGGACCGTGCCGGCAACTATGTCTTGAGCGAAACCGACTAAGGGGCCCAGGCAAAGACCTATCCCAAATAACTGATCAGTAACTTGCGCCATTTCAATCAATTCTCCTTTACCAGGGAGTACCTTTCTTAACTTCCGGGATCTCGCGGCCTTTGCCTTCTTTGAGAATGGGTTGAGGTCTGCTGCCGCTTCAAAGTGTCTTTTGGCGCCTATACAAGACAAAGGCAATCTCAATAAGCTCATCATCAGGCCGAATATATCAGCTATAAGAAAAAGCCAACCGGCGGGACCTAAAAAGAACCTGGTCAATAGTTTAGGAGCGAAGCGGGCCGCTATTCTACATACAACGCCTAATGTGCCGGCAAAATCGTTTACATCGTCAAAGAACGTCATGACGCTCCCTGCGTTTGAG
>JAUVYQ010000071.1 GCA_030603035.1 Phycisphaerae bacterium
GGACGCATAGCTGGATGAACCGCTTCCGCCGCATCCTGACGCGGTGGGAAAAGAAACCTGAGAATTATTTGAGCTTGCTTCATTTTGTCTGTGCTATAATTACGTTCCGTTGTTCAGGGTTATTCGGATAGGCTCTAAGACAAGCTACAATTTTAGTGTGATTAAAACAAGAAAAACCATAACTGTCACGGCCCGGCGCTGAATAACATACCACTATTTCAGGGAGCCGGAGTCATCGGAACAGATGTTCTTTTGCGAATTGTTGTGCGGTACGGTGAAGGAGGATGCGGCTGTTTTTCAGTGCGTAGTCAAGGGACATATCATTTGTTCGGCAGGGGATGGCGGTGATAATCCCAAGCTTCTGATACTTTTGCTGCGTCACAGTAACCTGACCTGCAAGGACGGCCAGGCGAGTGTGTGATTCTGAGGCCATTTTTGCAATTCCGGAGACGACCTTTCCTCGCAGGGACTGCTGGTCGAAAGAGCCCTCGCCGGTAATAATCCAATCGGCGGATTCCAGTTCGACCTGAAGGTTACTACGTGCCATTACCGTCTCTATCCCGGACACGACGGTGGCGTTCATAAAGGCAAGAGCACCTGCGGTGAGCCCTCCTGCTGCTCCTGTGCCCGGGACGTTGGTGATGTCGCGTTGGAGATATTTCCAGACAAGGGCCGCCAGGTGCGCAAGGCCTTCTTCGAGTTGTTCTACCATCTGGGGGCTTGCGCCTTTTTGGCCCCCGTAAACTCTCGCTGCGCCGTGCTCACCACAGAGAGGATTGTCAACATCACAGAGGACCTCTACCGGCGGAACGCTGAAGTTCTTGGGTCTGACTATTTTTGTGATTCGTTCGAGACCTGCTCCACCAAGCGGAACTGGATTTCCTTCGTCACCGAGGAACTTGAAGCCCAGAGCTGTTGCGGCACCGACGCCGCCATCGACCGTTGCGCTTCCGCCTACAGCCAACAAAATTTTGCGCGCACCGTATTCCAACGCAGCTTTGATAAGTTGGCCGGTTCCATAAGTCGTCGTTTTCAGTGGGTTCATCTGCTTTTTGGAAAGCAGTTCAAGACCGCTGGCTGAGGCCATTTCGACAAGAGCTGTTTTACTGTCGCCGAACCAGGCGAAGCCGGCCTCGACCTGCATATCGGGCAGAGGCCCCATTACCGTTTGCCGAACCCATTGGCCGTTAGCTGCTTTAATCAATGCTCTCGCGGTGCCTTCACCTCCGTCAGCCATGGGTTTTATTACGAGGTGGGCGTCCGGCGCGCATTCGGCAATGGCCGCTGCGATAACCTCACACGCCTCATCGCTGGTGAAAGTTCCCTTGAACGAATCCATTGCAATGACGATTTTCATAAGACTGACTTTCCATGAAGATCCGAAGCACAAAGAAAGCACGAAGCACCCCTGCTTTGGGTTCCCGCAAGGCGGGGTCCCTCGCATTTCTGTAAGCGGCCGAGCAAAATTGCGGCCGCTCAGCCCAAAATTGGCCTTATAACTTGGCGGTATTTTAATTTGCTCGAGAGCATAAAACAAGCTACAATTTTAGTATGCTCAAAAGAAGAAAAACGAAAAGCGTCAAGGTCGGGACGGTTAAAATCGGCTCGTCCGCCCCGGTTGTCATCCAGTCGATGACGAAGGTGCCGACCGTCGATATTGCCCGCTGCGTAAAACAGATAAACCAGCTTGCCAAAGCCGGCTGCCGGTTAGTGAGGCTCGCCGTTCCCAGACGTGCCGACACCGCCGCCTTTGCAAAAATCGTCCAAAAAGTAAATGTCCCGTTAATCGCCGACGTTCACTTCAGCGGCGCGCGAGCTATTGAAGCGATGGAATCCGGGGCCGCTAAAGTCCGGCTCAACCCCGGCAACATAAAAAATCGCAAAGACATCCATCGAATAATAGACGCAGCCAAAATGCACAAGATCGCTATCCGCATCGGGGTCAACGAAGCAAGTATCAGAGACCTCCAAAAGCAAGCTGTCCCAATCGAGAAACGCACGGCTTTGATGTTAAAAGAAATGAAAAGATATGTTCGGCTCTTTGAAAATCGCAACTTTACCCGGCTGGTTCTCAGTGCAAAAAGCAGCGACTGCGTGCGAACCATCGGAATCAACCGCCGTATCGCCGAGAGCTTCGACTACCCAATTTACCTTGGCCTGACCCATGCAGGGCTGCCCGAAGATGCGCAGATACCTTCAGCTATCGGCCTTGGCACACTGCTGGCAGAAGGTATTGGTGACACCATCAGAGTAAGCGCCGCCGGCAGCCCCGTTATAGAAACGAAAATAGCAAAACAGATTCTAATTTCACTCGGCCTTTACGAACGAACAAAGCCGGAGCTAATAGTCTGCCCGACCTGCGCCCGGGCTGAAATTGACGTAATCAAGCTGGCGCACCAAGTTCAAAAAGCATTAGCGGAAATTAACAAACCACTACGTGTCGCTGTTATGGGCTGTGTGGTCAATGGCCCCGGCGAAGCCGCCGACGCCGACATAGCCGTTTGTGCCGCAAAGAACAAGGCATATATCTACCGCAAGGGCCGAAAAATCTCAACAGTGCCCGAAAACAAAATTATCCCGGCACTACTAAAGGAATTACAGAATTTCTAAAGTTTTATTTGACATTGCTCGAACAGTTAGCTATATTAAAAGTATATAAAATGTATATTCTATACATAATGGCAATGGGACTATTATGACTACCGTAACTATAACACAGTTGAGGACACAGATTAGAAAATTAGCCGACCAGGTGGCTCATCACGGTGAGCGTATCTGCGTTGAGCGCAACGGTGAACCCGCCTTTGCTATGGTGAGTCTCGATGATATGGAGGCACTGGAGGCTTTAGAGGACAGGATGGATATTGAGGCTGCCAAGAAAGCCCTCAGGGAAGGTAAGTTTACAGACCTGGAAGATTTGGCAAAGGAATTAGGAATTTAAGCAGGGATGTATAAAGTCCGAACGGCAAAGGCTGTCGATAAGTTCATTCGGTTGCGGAGCAAAAGAATACAGAGGCAACTGGTCAACAGGCTAAGGTCTTTGGCTGGCAATCCACTCCCACCCGGCTGCAAAGCAATTAAAGGTATGTCCAATACCTACCGCATTCGCTCAGGTGATTATCGCATCATATACACAATACGGAGCAAAAAACTGTTAGTGCTTGTGGTGCGAATCAAACACCGCAGAGAGGTCTACCGAAATCTGTAAAGAAATCCAACCGAGAACAATGCTCAAACGGTTTTTTATCGTTGTCATTTTCAGCATCGCCTTCGCATACTTCGAAGCTGCAGTTGTTGTCTATCTGCGAGCGATTTTTTATCCTGCCGGATTCACTTTCCCCCTAACCGAATTCGGTATCGGTCTGCTCTGGAAACGGCTTTTATTAACTGAAGTCGGCCGAGAAGCTGCCTCGTTGGTCTTAATCTCTACCGCCGCCTGGCTGTTCGGGCGAAGTCTTCGTCAGCGATTCGCATTTTTCTTAACCATCTTCGCGGTCTGGGACATTTTCTACTATGTGTGGCTCAAGATCCTCAGCAGTCAGCTCAAAGTCATCCCCAATTGGCCCGGCTCAATTATGGATTGGGACATACTATTTCTAATACCAATCACGTGGGCCGGCCCTGTCCTGGCCCCGGTCCTTATCTCAGCTACATTGCTGGTATTTGCTATAATAATTCTCTACCGCGACTCTTTTGGCAGTGGCCTTAAAGTAACCCTGACGGACTGGCTCGGCTTTATAGTTGCCGGTCTTGTTGTGGTTGCCTCTTTCTGCATTGCCGGCCTGCACATCACCGAGGCCGATTTTCGAGCGCATTTCTATTGGCCGGTATTTGCTGTTGGTCTCTTATCCGCCGTCGCGCTGTTCTTGAAATGCCTGTTGAAGTCGAAATAGAGAGCATAAGAGCATAAGTATCTTATGCACTTGTGATTTGTGCACTTTTGCCCTTTAAGTTTTTATTATTCTCTGACGTATTCGTTCCGGTCGGTCAGGATGTTCTCCTTCTGGTGTTGCCCGTCTCCTGCGCAAAGCCTTCGAACTTTCCGAAAATCATCTTTCCGGCCGAGGTCTGAAGCGAGCTTGTTACGCTAATGACCAATTCCCGTCCAATCTTATTGCGGGCACCTTCAACAACAACCATTGTACCGTCGGCCAGATACCCGATACCCTGCTCGGCCTCTTCGCCGGGCTTTATGATTTTAACCTTCATAGTCTCGCCCGGCAAGGCAACCGTCTTTAGCGAATTGGCCAAATCGTTTATATTCACCACATCGACCTCACGCACCTGTGCAACCTTGCTGAGGTTATAGTCCGTCGTTGCCAGCCGCCCGTTTCGGCCCTTGGTAAAGACCATCAATTTCTGGTCAACGCCTTTGACATCCTCGGCCTCCGGAACGATGGTGTCATCAATCTCCACGTCAATAACAGGATCCGTCTGCATGCTGTTAAGTATATCAAGTCCGCGTCTGCCTCGGCTGCGTTTGAGCTTGTCAGCGGAATCTGCTATCAACTGCAGCTCATTGAGAACAAAACGCGGAACAACCAGCGGAGCGTCAAACAATTTACTCTGACACAAATCAGCTATTCGCCCGTCGATGATAACCGACGTATCCAAAACCAACGGCCTGGCACCCTTGGTCTGTTTGGCAAATTCAACGTAAGGAATCACAAAACGCACATCGTCCTTCGTCCGCATCACGACACTGATGGTAAGAAAACATATACATATTCCCATCATCCACTTGATTGCAAAAACGGCCTCCGGGGTTACGTCAATTCCGTACGAATCAGCTATCATATCCACCACAGGCGCCAGCACCGCACTGATAATGAGCCCGACCAACAAGGCGAAAAAAACACCCGCCAGGGCGCTGAGTTTTTTCTTGGGCGTAAGAACATCCAGCAGAAAGAAAAACACCATCATCCCCAAACCGCTCAAGACTACAGCCCACCAACTGGGCGAATCCTCCGCTTTCGTAAAAGCCGTAGAACTTGCATTAATCCACAGGACCGCTACCATAACGACTAAAAAGATGCCTCTAAAAATCCAAAGTAACATAGTTATAAACCTCCAAATTATGACATAATTTTGTTATTAATAATCGGCGATATTATACCCTGCATTCAGATTATTATCAATAATTACATTACAGGGAACTTTCGCATCCTCCGTAAGGAGTCCCAAGGACTGCTGCGGTTTTACGCGGTGTTTATGCTAAATATTCCCTCGCAAATCTCACCACCCCAAAATACAAGCGTCATCCGGCAATAAAAGAGTCTTCTGGTTAATTATCAGTATCAGCCTCGGTCTTCTCGTCTGCACTGCTTTCGCCGCCGGGCTGAGTCTCGGCCCCGTTAGAAGTCTCGAGCGCAGCTCCGGTACTGCCCGAATCCGGCTTACCTGTAACGGTGTCGGCATCTGTACCTTCTTGAGTTTGCTCGGCCTGGGCTGGTTCAGAGTCCGCCGGCACTTTTGCCTCTTCAACACTCTTGTCGGGAGCGTGCGTAACCGCATCACCGGCTTCGGCCTTAGCCGCTTCGGCGGCCTGCTCTTCCGACTCGGTCTGCTCCGGCGTACCAATCAGGCGTGAGCCTAAGCCCAACTGGTTCTGAACGGCTGCCTGTTCTTCAGCGGCCCACTGAACCCTTCGCAAACTCAAACCGATTTTACGGGACTCGGTATCAACTTTCAGAATCTTAACTTCAACTTCATCGCCCGTTTTAACGACATCCTGAGGCTTATCAATCTTATGGTCGGCAAGTTCTGAAATATGCAACAGACCCTCCAAATCCGGTTCAAGCTCAACAAAAGCACCAAAAACAGTAAGCTTTGTCACCTTACCTTTAATAATGTGTCCCGGAATGTATTTTTCCGGAATAGCCCGAATCCAGGGGTCTTCGGTCATTTGCTTTATGCCCAGTGATATCCTCCGTTTTTCTTCATTAACGTCCAGCACAATGCATTTTAGCTCGTTGCCCTTCTGCAATGCCTCACCGGGATGTCCGTATTTTCTCGTCCAACTTAAATCCGAAATGTGTATCATACCGTCAATACCCTGCTCTATCTCGACAAACGCACCAAAATTGGTTACACTTCGTACCCTGGTGGTAACAATCGTTCCAGGCGGATACTTCTGCGAAGCTATTGTCCAGGGATTTATTTCGGTCTGCTTCAGTCCCAGCGAGATTTCCTGCTTCACCTTGTTAATATTCAATACAACCACTTCGATTTCGTCTCCGGGATTGAGCATCTCGCTCGGATGTGCCAGGCGTCTTGTCCAGCTCATCTCGCTAATATGCACGAGGCCTTCAATACCATCTTCAAGCCGAATAAAGACGCCATAGTTCATCACATTTACAACCTTTCCCCTCACCCTCGCTCCGATTGGATAACGCTGCTCAACATCTTCCCAGGGACTGGTTGTTTTCTGTTTCAGACCCAAGGAAATCTTTTCATTGTCTTTATCAACACCAATAACAATGCACTCGAGCTCCTGGTCAATCTCAACGACTTCCGACGGATGCGATATCCTTCCCCAGCTCAAATCAGAAATATGCAGCAGGCCATCGAGCCCACCCAAATCGACGAACACACCGAAGTCGGCGATGTTTTTCACAACACCTTTTCGCAATTGACCGGGCTCGATTTCCGCCAGAACTTTTTCCTTACTGCTGCGTCGTTCTTCTTCGACAAGTTTACGCCTCGATACGACAATGTTCCGGCGTTCAATATCAATCTTGAGAACCTTGCATTTGACTTCTTTGCCGATGAATCTACTGATATCGCCCGGTTTTCTGATATCGACCTGCGAGGCCGGCAAAAACACAGGTACTCCAATATCAATAAGCAACCCCCCCTTGATGCGTCTTATAACCTTGCCGCTAACAACATCCCCTTCCTTTTTCGTATTGATAATCGTTTCCCACCCCCTGATTCGGTCGGCTTTGTGCTTGCTCAGTAGGACAAGCCCACCTTCAGAGTCGGTATCTTCAAGAAGAACCTCAATTTGTTTGCCCGGCGCTATCTCGTCGTGGTCCTCAAATTCGCCGGCATCGACGACCCCTTCGCTTTTCAGGCCCACCTCGATAATGACATCATTGCCTATTTGCGATACGATTGTCCCTTTAAGAATAGTCCCCGGCAGAGTTGAATCGACCTTTGTTCGCAGAACTTCTTCCAGAAATTCGTTTTCTTTCTCACCGAACATCTCGCCGACCTGCTGGTCAAGCTTTTCTTGTGACAAACCTAACTTGTTGACAATATTTCTATCTACCATAAACCCGAATTCCTCTGTGGAGTCTGTTTATCCAACCTATTGGCGCCACACATCTACGCCAATAAGCCCTTGTGCAACACTGCATAAATTTAAATTTTTTGGTTAATCATTTATAAAACGCATTTGCCCACGCAGCAAATGCAAATTAGACACCTTTAAAATTTTGCAAAAGTCTTATTTCCAAAATAAAGCAAATTACTTATCCTCTTCCATAACCTCAAAACCGATTAAAGTAGCAAAATCTTTGATTCTTTCTCTAAGGTCACCGAAAGTTGCTGCCCTATGGATTCCATATTTATCAGGGGAAAAATGTTTCTGTATATTCTTTGCATCATCAACTTTCACAATTAACTTGCTCGTACACATTATATTATCAAAATCTTTATAGAGAGAACGACCATCAACAGTTTTACCGGTATGGATACTTATTTTCTTATGAAGCACATAGACTTTCCATATGGTAACAGGTTCATTTACAGGAAATCTTACTGTCGCACCAGTACGTGAACCAGGTTTTAGAGTGCCTTTTACGGGACTCTCTGCGTGGCTTCTTAGAATATAAGGAAGTTTTCTATCGTCTCCATAAGGATTAAGTGGAGCTCCACAATGCATAACGATGGATACACTGTTACCGGTATCTATCATGAAGTCACCAAGCATACTCGGCCTACCCGTAAGATAATACCCCATCAGATGAGCGACCATTATGTTTTCATACTCTTGGCAAATAGCCTGTATGCCTCGTTTTTGAAACTCCATAAGCCCTAAACCCGGCCAGAATATATCCTCTACCTTTCCGCTTCCAGTGAGTGACCTCATATGAGTTGATACTGCATTGCAATTATACTTTTTTCGTAATGCTTCAAAAGCCAGATACGACTTAGCAGTTTTTATTACCTCCGATTCTGTAGTATCTTTCAAGCCTTGAGCTTCATCAATCCACATTTGTGCAATCTCTTCTGCTTGTCCTTCATCAACTTTTTTAACAGCTTCGTAAAATTCCTTAGGCTCTACTCTTACAAGTTCCACTCCTATTGACTCTTTTAATGCACGAGTATAGGTCTGATTATAATTTTCTGGAAAGTGTTTATGTCTATCCCCCTGGTAATCTACTTGAGCAAGATACTTACCAGGTGTCACAACCAATATTTTAGAATCTTTCAACTTTTTTATTGCTTGAATTAACTTAATCTTTTCCACTAAATCCTTAAACATAGCTGAATGAGAAGATGGGGAACATACATTTCTTCTGTCTAACTGAGCGGTTAAGATTTTCCCTCCCTCGTACTCAGGGCCCCCTACTTTTATACTATTTTCTTTTCCCGTGCTGTAAAGCTTATAGGGAACATTCATCCATTCAAAAAGGTTATATACACATATTGTAGGTAATCCAGTGAACGCTATTCTATAGTCTCGATTGCCTAAAGCGCCGAAGATAAGCACTCCATCCACACCTTCCCTCGAGCGCTCCAGTTCCCTCAGGACTGCCGCTGTGTCCTTCACAATGAAATCTATGCCTTTACACTCGCTTTGAAGTTTATGCAAAACTTCTTCATTCGTTATAAGACCTTCGGGCGTTCCTCCAGCTGGGCAACTGCAACCCTTGTTAACAAATACAGTATATATCTTTGTATTTTCCCCTGCCTTTGCACAAAGCAAACTCCCGCTTGCCAGCACCAGCACCCACACGAGGACCCAAGTGCCAGGTTTTTTTATACCCATTCTTTTTCTCCTTTTCTCGAAAGCATTACCTCAGCCACCGGGGCTTCACCCCTACCTTCTGCCATAAAGGCCAGTTCCAACTGGATTTTCCGCCGCTTTGTGTCCATGAGTCGCGTATCCTACTAACCACTCCATTTACCCCTCTCATCGAGGGGAGCCGTTCGGGCCTTCCCCACCTTCGGCGAGTACTATGCCCTCTGCTGACTTCTGCGTGGCGGTCAGAAAACCTCACGATTGCCTCAGTCCCGATTTCGGGACACCACGCAGACCTCCCGAGGTAAGCTCGACAACCTTCACCGCACACCTGCCGAATTTACAGCCCTGAACTTTGATGGATATGGACTTTATTGTCTTTCGCCAACTCGTCCAGCCAGAACTGCCTAGCTCGCAATGATATAAAATAGCCAAACCTGTCTGGCCACCGGACAGAATTCAACACATTATCCCCTGAACTGTTACTATTTATTTATATCAATTTCTACAGCCTCAAATCCAATAAGTTTGGCTAAATTTAAAAACTCCTGTCTATAATCACCAAAAAACACTACACTATGCTTACCAAAAGTTTGACAATCACGATTATCATGCAGCGCTTTTGCATTAGTTCTAATAGCAACTTTCGTCCTGCATATTATATCATTCCAGTATGGAAAAAGCTCTTCACCGGAAACAGTCTCACCAGTAAAAACAGCTATCTTTTTATTATTCATAGCTATTTTTGCCACGGTTACAGTTACCCCTATTGGAAAGAGTACCGTAACAGCAGCACCACCTTCTTCCCCCGACATCCACAAATTCCTTATCACATAAGGCGATTCTTCTCCATCTTCATAAGGTTCAAACGTAGATTCACAGTGCATAATTATTGCTATGTCATTAAAAAAATCTATGAAATAATCACCATTTTGACCCGTGCTGCCTGTGAAATTGAATCCCAACTGTTGAGTAATTAAAGAATCAAGCAAAGTTTCGCCAACAGCTACTATACCATCTTTATTAAGCTGCGTGGTGGGTAAACCCTGACTGGGCAAAGTGGCAGAGCCCCATCCATATCCTTCAGTTGCTATTGCTCCACAATTGTGTTCTGCTAACAGTTCTTTCATAGCTAAGTATAGCTTTGCTGACCTCAGTATTTGAGCTTCATTTGTCCCCCGGATTGCCCAAGCTTCATCCATCCATTTTTTCGTAACTTCTTTTGCCTTCCCCTCATCCTGAACATGCATTTTTTCAACTAAATCTTTCTGCGGAATTGGTACAAGGAAAGCCCCAAATGTTTCTTTCAAGTTATCAATAAAAACCTTCTCATATTCTTCCCTGCTCGTTTCAATCTGAAAATCATATGGTTCCCACACGCCAAGTGGAGGTTTGTCTGTTATAACCAACACTCTTAACCCTTTCATCTTCGAAATAGCTTCTATTAGCTTAATCTTTCCTGCTATATCGTCTATCCGTGATAAATAGACAGATCGATCTTTGTCAGGCAATACAGGTAAAACAGCTGTTACGACATTCTTTCCCTTAAAATCATTATAATGATAAGATAAAGGAGACCATTGCCCCCACAATCGAAAGACGGCTACCATAGGTAATCCTATTGATATTAATTCAGCCGGGGGGGAGCCTAAACAAAGCAACCCATCTAATTCTTCTTTTTGAGCTTTTATATTTTCAATAACCTCTTTACTAGGCCTAGTTTCACCTACGAATTCAACTTCCTTGCATTTTTCTTTCAGTATCTCCATTACTTCATTATCCTCAATAATCTCTACATCTGGGTGTTGACTTGTATAATCTGCCCTCCCCTGAAGGCGTGAATTGAATATAGTATATATTTTTGTGTTTTCCCCCACCTTTGCCTGAAGCAAACTCCCGCTTGCCAGCATCAGTACGCACGCAAGTATCAATAGACTAGATTTTTTCATATTCATATTCATATTCATTTTCTTTCTCCTTTTGCTAAAAGTTTTAACTTACTGACTGACAGAAACTACGTAACTGAAGCATCTCAAGTTGGCTATCATAGCCCCTGGTTTGATTAATGCTTTTCTAATCACTCTTTCACTTTCCTATTTTTCCAACCAAAACTCAGCAAACCTAACATTTTAGATCATTTTCTTTCTCCTTTCTCGAAAGCTTTACCTCAGCCACCGGCATCAAAAGCTTCCAGGTTCTTTACAAATTCGTCAATTATCCACTCAGGCGTCGAGGCCCCTGCCGTAACGCCTGCTACATTGTTACCGAAAAGTATATTTTTATCAAGCTCATTCCAATTTTGCAAATGAAACGTTTCGCTATTATATTTTTTGCAAAGCTCGGCGAGCTTGCGCGTGTTGGCACTCTCCAGACTGCCGAGCACGAACATTATATCGACCTGCCTGCACAATTGTACAGCGGATTCCTGTCTTTTTATTGCCTCTTCACACAAAGTATTAATTACTTTCAATTCACTAAAGCTGCCCCTGGCTATGGCGCCAAGCATTCTGCTAAAGTACTCCGGGCTCTGGGTAGTCTGACAAACAATTCCCAACCTGGCATTTTCAGGCAGCTTATGTAAATCCGGCTCGTCAGCAATGACAATAGCATCCCTGGCGCAGCCCACAACCGCCCGGACTTCAGGATGGTTTTGGTCGCCAATAATTACGACTTTATAACCATCCCTCTCCAGCTCCTCGGCTATGTGCTGCACCCTTTTAACCAATACACAAGTGGCATCAACAATATTAACGCCTTTTTCTTTGAGCTTTGCTATCTGTTCAGGGGCGGCGCCGTGAGAACGAATAAGAACCGTCCCTGACCGAATGTCTTCCACTTTATTTACGGTTTTCAGCCCGGCTTTTGCCAGCCGCTCCACCATATTCTTGTTATGAATGATGGGACCGAGACTATAAACGTCATTTTCCTGTGCCAGTGTTTTTTCAGCCACACTGATAGCGTTTCTGACGCCGTGACAAAATCCGCACATTTCCGCAACTATAACCTTCATAAAATCAGATGTAAATAGACCAGGTTATCAGGGTATCAGGTAGCCTGATACTCTTCTCTCACTTGTGTGGCAACAGCATTTCAATATCCTTGAACATCACGTGCATGTCCTGTCCGCCGTGCAGTTGAAGTGCCAGATGGCCTTCCAGCCGGCCCTTATCCTTTTTCAATTCCGCCGTCTTCCGGCCATTCACATGCACTACGATATGCCGGCCGTGGGCGGAGACCGTCATCTGATTCCACTCTTGTGGCTTAAACCACTTTTGCACATCTTCCGCCGGCTTGACCACCCAGGCCCTGCCGCCGGTCTCGTAGAGTCCTCCGACATCTTCGCTCTCAGCGATCTCGGCCTGGAAGCCATGAACTCCGACTCCGCTTCCTATCTCGTCGGCGCGGAAGTAGAAGCCGCTGTTGCCCTTCAGCGCCTTGAACTTCAGCCGCACGGTGAAGTCGCCATAACGCCGGTCGCTTACCAGCAGGCCGTGGCGACTCTCGCTCCTGGAACTGGAGCCAACAATAATACCGTCGCGAACCTCCCACTTGCCTCCGGGAAGGGTATGCCATCCTTTAAGAGTCTTACCATCGAAGAGCGGTTTCCATACGTGTCGGCCCAGGTCTTTGATGCGGATGTTACGCCAGCGCACCTGCGCGACTTTGTCCCCCCGGAAGCTGTGCACCTGCAGGCCGATAAAGCCAATCTGGTCGACCGGGTCTCTCAAGTCGGTGCACGGCACTCCATTGACCCAGGTCTTAATCGAATCACCAATGCAGGCTATGCGGTACTTGTTCCACTGGTTGTCCTTGAAGACCTTTCTGGCAGCCGGGTCGCTCTTTATGTCGTACAACCAGATGCTTTTTCGGGCCTCGTCCCAGACGCCGCCGGAGGTGCCTGTCCGCTCGTTGGAAATCTCGACCTGGTATCCGTAGACGTGCCCTGCCTTGCGGACTACCTTCCTTTTCCGACCACGCCTCCACACTTCCAACGTCGTATCTTTTTTGTAAACGTGGCTGCGAACCTGGACGCCGGAATTAAGCGCAGGGTCAACTTTGACTTCGAATTCGAGGACGAAGTTTCCATACTGCTTCTTTGTGCAGAGGAAGGTATTGGGACTGCCCGCAACAGTCGTGCCGACAATCTGCCCGTCCTCGACGTGGTATTTGGCAAAGCCGCCGCGAACCTCCCATCCCTTCAGAGTCCTGCCATCGAACAACTTCTTCCAGTCACCTCCATCCGTAACTGCAATCACTTTCGCACAACTGACAGCGACAACAAGCAACGCTGCCATCACCAAAACAATCATCCTTCTTGAAAAGCAGTTCATATTACACCTTCCTTTCTAAAAATTGTTTCACGATAAACTTATTAGGGATGAAATTTTATACTAAAATTCCAATACAATCCACTAAAACTTATTTGTCCGGAGCGAGAATGTTTCTGGGGCGCACTTCTTCTACCGCGGGGCCCTCGCTTTCTTCTATTTGTTTTCTCTTTCATAAATAATTCCTTTCGATTAGTTCATGTCCCGCCTAAAAATCGTCGCAGGCAACATAGGTCTCGATTACCGCTTTTTCGCCCTATCCTGTTATCTCTTTCAGCAGTTTTTTCGTTCCGTCTCTACACTCTGGGCGGAAAGATGCGACGCAGGTACCGGGCGTCGTAGCGACAACTCTCCTCGAGCCCGAGCGGCATTTGCGTGCCTTCCATAACTATCCATCCGCGATAGCCGATGTCGTCCATCGCCCGGCGGACTTCCTCGAAAGCAATTGTGCCCCTGCCGTACAGGTCGTCGTAGTCCTTGGCGTGAAACTCGCAGATTTGCCTGCCGAGCAGGCGTATC
>JAUVYQ010000029.1 GCA_030603035.1 Phycisphaerae bacterium
TTCTTTCATTTGGTCTAAAATTTCTTCATACATTTTTTTGCCCTCCAATGGCAGAAACATTTTTAGGTGAATTTTAAGCTAATTTACCAAAAATGCACCTGTTGGAGGGCTATTTTTACCTACAAACTTGACGGGCACCCAGATTAAAGGCAAAACACCAAATTATACAATTCAAGAAAGAGTCCAGAGGGATGAGAGCTTCACACGAATCGGGGTAGGCCTTTATGCGTTGACAAAGTTTCTATATAAAATTCAAAAAGTAGAGATACCGAAAAAGAAAGAAGAAAGGGCTGAATTTCAACACGCAAGGATCCAGAGCATGTTGCTGGAGATTGGAGAACTACGACAATATGCCACATACACACCTGATAAGAACAGAATGTTCGATGGAAAAATGCTTGGTCTGATCGCAAGTATTAAGGAGTGTCCTGCATTTACTTTTTCACACATAATTCAGCAAAGCGTTAAGTTTATCGACGTAATCTGGTTTAATGAGAGAAAATTTCCATCGCGTGCGTTCGAAATAGAACATTCAACTGACTTTAGAGGGGCATTCACCAAGTTTTCTGAGTTACAAGACTTTACAACAGAGTTTTTTATAGTGTCTCCGGAAAAAAGGGAGCAAAAATACCAGACAGAAGTAAGAAAAAGAGCTTTTCAACCAATTGCCAACCGCTGCCAATTTAGGTCGTATGAAAATGTCGAAAAATATTACCAAGCATTATTGAACTATTCAAAAGTTAAGAAAATACTTTGAGTGAAGAATTAGCGATTTGGCTTTACGAAAACCAGGGTGCGCAAAGATTCGGAGCAGACAATAGGTTGTTTGTTATCTTACACGATAGCCAAAAACCCGAAGATAGTTGGAAAATCAAAAGGGATATAAATTTCATAAAGCAGAAGATAGACCGATTTTTTGAAGAAGAGACTATTTCTGGAGAGGACGAGATCGTTTTCAACTTTCAACGGCAATCATACACAGCAATTACGAAGGTCTTGTTGATAGTTAAATGATCTAAGAAAACAAAGGCCATTGGCCTGTTGGAAAAGTCGTTGTGTTTGGAAAAAATAGGTGTGTCAAATTTTTTTGAGAGAGAATTGCGGTTTTGGCTATTCTATGGCGTGTGGTTCATAGTTCGTAGTTTGTTGTTCGTTGCCCGGTTAAAAAATCAAATACGACTTTTATTATTTCAAAGCAGTATTCCGCCCCTTGGTGTTTCCTTATTTGGTTAGATAAAATAGCGTAAAAGGCCGTAAAAGGCAAAAGGATTTTAGATTTACTATTTCCAATTTACTCCGTCAAAAGGCGCCGGATCTTCGAGATTTACGATTTTGGATAGAGATTGCCGCACTGCGCTCGCAATGACCCCGCAAATATCCAACACCGAACAAGGAATATCGAATTTTGAAGTGAGCTAAAGTGAACTAAAGTGCCTAAAGTGAGCTAAAGTGCCTAAAGTGAGCTAAAGTTGGAGGACCTTTCGACAAGCTCAGGGTAAACTCCAGACAGAGGACGAGGGCGGAGGATGGTGAGACGGAACTCAATAATCTATTATATCGTTACGGGGTCAAGCTGTTCCTGTGTATCGGATTTAGTTTTGTCGTCGGTTTGTTCGCCGGGTTTGAAGGGCAGCGGTTCGGCGAACTGAACTGCAACACGGCGTAAGAAATTATTTACGTCATCGACGCGGCAGATATGGCCTGAACGGGTGAAATTTGCCATATCGAAGGACTCGTCAGGGCCAAAACGCGGAACGCTAAAACGAGCGGTTATTTCCTGGCCGAGATAGGGACAAGTGTCGTCGGCGTGGCAGGTAAACGCCGCTGCCCTGCTGGAAAGGTCAAGCATCTGGCCCTGCGAAAGTGCCTCGTCAAAGTCCTCGGCGAACCAGATGGGCCAATAATAACGCAGTCTTTGCTCACTTCTTCGCTCGTTTTTTTTGTCCATTTTTAGTACCTCAGAAACCTTCTGCTTTCATTACTGTTTTGGAAATCGACCGATTTAAGGGGTGACTTAACAAAGGATTGCCGAAAAAATCACTGCTGACTGAGTTAATAAGGCAGATTGCCTTATTCTGAGTTCAGTAATGATAGAATGGGCCGATTAGCTTTTTTGCAGGTTTTTCGGTTTTTTTGGTTCCTCGACGCAGATATTCCTATAATCAGCCGCTGATTTCCTGTACAAGTTTGCAAAACTTGTGGCCGCGGTGCTGGAAATTATCAAAAAATTACAAATGGCTATAATTTTAGCAGCCCGAATTAATAATAGCTCCTATGTGTTTTACGAACGCTTCAGCTTTAGAAATCCAGGGCAAGACCTGTGATTCTTTGAATCGCTCACAAAACTATCCCTTCACGTTCGACATTTTCATGAAACGGCATAGCTTTATAAAGGGGACTATCCCATTCTTTTCGGCTGCGCACGATACAAGTAATAACTTCTCCATATTGCCATTCAATGTTGTAAAGTCGATGACGGACAGCATCTATACGTTCCTGGTCAACACTGCCATCTAACAAAACAAGAAAATCCCAATCAGATTCAGGCCCGGCTTCTCTGCGAGTTCGAGAACCATAAATTATAACATCTGCATCAGGCTCAATTCCAAGAATAGTTCGTTTGACTTGCTCAAGTAATCGTTCTCGATTCATTTCAATTACTACCCCTATACGTCTAACTTGTTTCTTTCAGTAGATCGACCATTCCAGCCAACTTACAACTTTATACCAGCTGTACAGCTTTGTCTACAACTTTTGCAATTTGAACTATACGCTAATAATCAATCCACGATTTGGCGCACGAGTTTGCAAAATTGTTGGCCGCGATGCTGGAAATTATCGAACATATCGTAGCTTGCACAGGCGGGACTTAATAAGACGACATCGCTGTTGACTGCAAGGTGAGCGGCCAATTGGACGGCTTCGGACAAGGAATCAACAATCTCGATTTGCGTATTGCGTGGTTTGAGATTGTTTCGTTCCGTCCAGGGGCCGGACTTCCAGCGCTTTGCTCCTCGCAATGACATCTTAGCATTATGTATTGCATCTGCGATTTTTGGGGCGGTCCGGCCGAGCAGGATAGCAGCTTTAGCGTTTTCGGCTATTTTTTGGCCGAGTTCATCGAAAGGTATATTCTTGTCATATCCGCCGGCAATGATAATCGTGGGCTGGTCAAACGCCTCCAGCGACGCAATCGCACTTTGCGGCGTGGTAGCTTTGGAATCATTGTACCACCTGACGCCGTGTATCTGAGCGACGAATTCGAGGCGATGAGGTAACGGCTTGAATTCCGGCAGGGAGCTTTTGAGCCGGTCATCGCCGGCGCCGAAATGCCTGGCAATGGCGATAGCGGCGGCGAGGTTTGAAAGATTAGCTCGGCCCGGCAAGGAAAAACCACTGCGAATTTCTTCACTCACATCGTCAGTTGAAAATTCGATACAAATTCTACCGGCCTCTGTCTTGTATTTTTCAAACCATTCGGCGCCGATTTTATCTTCGGCATTGAAGATAGAAACAGCAGGAAAATCTTTGTCCAGCTTTTGAAACTTGAAGATGTTTTCCTTGGCGGCACAGTAATCGGCGAACGTGCCGTAGCGGTCGAGATGGTTTGGGGTAAGATTTGTTAAGAGTGCAACTTTCGGTGCCTTTTGCCCCGCACCAATTGATGTTTGTCGTGGATATTGCTTATTACCGGAGCGTTGTCCTTTTGATGAGAGACAATTGGTGCGGGGTAGTGCTAATTGCTCAAGCTGAAAGCTCGACAGTTCGAGAACAACCAAATCATCAGGAGCGATTTGGTTCAGGGCAGTCAGTAACGGCTCGTTGCCGATATTGCCGCTTAGCCAAACGTTTTCGTATTGCGTATTGCGTATTGCGTATTGCGTGTTTTGAGATTGCTTCGCTTCGCTCGCAATGACATTTTTATTGATGCTGGAGTTTTTACTGAGCGCAAGGTTCAGTAGGTGGGTGGTCAGGGCGGCTGTTGTGCTTTTGCCGTTTGCCCCTGTTATGCCGATTATCGGCGCAGGACACAGCTCAAAAAAGATGCTTATCTGGGACGTGATGAATTTTTTGTGCCGGCGGGCGAGTTCGAGAAACTCATTATCAAGGGCAACTGCGGGATTGGCTACGATAATGTCGGCTTGCTGAAAATCGGCAGGGTCGTGTGAGCCGAGATGGAATACAATATCAGGAAATTTTTGGAGCCGGCTTATAGAATCGCACAACTGCTCGGCTGAAGCTAAATCCGTTACTATTACTTTTGCACCGGCTGTATGTGCAAATTCAGCGACATCAGCTCCGCCGCCGAACCGTCCCAGGCCCATAATTAAAACTTTTTTGCCGGCGAAAAATTCCTTTTTCATATCAACGTCTGCATTGCATTTGCCAGGTCCAACTTTGCATCGATAACGGCGTGCTCAATGCACCTTTTCCAATCATCGCCGAACTGCTCTTTGTATTGCGGCTTTTCATAGGCATAAATTATCGAGCGTGATGCGTTAATTAAAGCTCCGGTGCCGTCGGGCTTGCAGAACCGCACACAGTCGGCGGCGGAGGCGCCCTGTGAGCCGTAGCCCGGCACAAGAAACCATACCTTATCATACTCTTGGCGCAGAGCAGCTGAGACAGGGGGTGTAGTACCACCGACTATCATTCCTATGTTACTATAGCCGTGGTTTCCGATTCGTTCGGGTTCGTTGGCAATCTGGCCGATGATTTCGGCGAGCTTCTCGTACATTGTTTTACCGTCGGCGTCGGCAAAATCCTGAATGGCTGCGGCTGAAGGGTTGCTTGAGCGGACCCAGACGAAGATGCCTTTTCCCTGCCGGTCAGCCATACGTGCGAAAGGCTCGATGCCGTCAAGGCCTGCGAAGCCATTGACGGTTATAGCATCGGGAGCAAGGGTATCCTCCAGTCCGGTCAATTCCGGATTTTCCAGATGAGCAGCGGCGTAAAGCTCCGCGGTATGGCCTATGTCGCCGCGTTTTACGTCGCCGATTATTTCCAGGCCCAAATCGTCGGCCTCGGAAATCAACGCATAGTAAGTCTCTATGCCCTCCCAGAGATACTTTTCGAAAAAGGCGATATTTATCTTCACTGCCGGCACCATCGATGCAATGATTCGCATCGCCTGTGTGCAAAAATCGAAGATTGCATCCACTGCAGCAGCGGCATCAAACTCATCGTTCATATCGCGATGGCTTTTTATCGCCGGGGGGAGCTGGCTGTAAACAGGGTCTAACCCGACAATCAAAGAAGTTTTCTTGCTTTTTACGGCATCGAAGAGCCGGTCGGCAAAATGACTCGCCATTAGTTAATTCCTTTCATAAAAGCCCACAAACGTGCTGGAAAAACCTTTTTACCAAACGTCTAAAACACTATAATCACATAAACGGTTTCAGGCAAGACAGAAATCGAAGCACGATGCGAATCCGGCAAAATGCCGGACCGAAGTCTGGCAAAACAGGGATGTTTTGCCTCGGAAATTGATAATTGATTGCCGATTAATCGAGGTACGGGAGCAGGTTTGAAAAAACGCAAAAAGAGAAAATTCAAAAAAAGATACTGGCTTTTGATTGACCTGGCTATAGCGATTGTTATTTTTGGTTTATTGCTATACAAGCCCGCGCGTTATAACCCACCTGCCGGCCCTGTCGGCAACAGAAGGCAGGTCAGTCCCTATCTGACGCACGAATTATTGCCCCAACTTTATAACGGCGCCCAGCGTGAAGAGCCGTTCGACCTGGTCGTCACCCAGAAGGGTATAAACGAAGCAATCGCCTGGTCTGAATGGCCGAAGGAGGCCGAGGAGGTCAGGTTTTCGGTGCCTGTGGTGTTTTTTGTGCCAGACAGGATAGAAGTGATGGGAACGGCGAATATGAAAGGTGTTGACCTTGTCATTAGTATTGTGGTCAAGCCCCGTCTTGACGAGGAGGGTCTCCTGAACCTGCATGTGGCGAAACTGAAAATCGGCGCTATGAATATCACGCCTGTTGCCAGGATGATAGCCAAAAGAATGTACGCACAGAGACTTGCGACGGTGCCCATTGACACAGAGAATTTGCGGGCACAGATTGCAGCGTCATTACTGAATGACGAGCCGTTCGAGCCGGTCTTTGATATCGCGGATATCTTTGAAAATGAGAACAAGAAACTGCGAATAGAGAAAATAACTATTACACGGGAGAAACTAATACTGCGTCTGGTTCCAGCTTCATAGCGGACAGTGTCGCTGTGCCGACGGCTAAACGGGAAAAATACTTACTTGTCGAATAGGAAATAAGGTATAATATTTCGTATTGCGTATATCGTATATCGTATTGCGTATTAAAAGTGTTTTCGTAAGGAGCAGGTATGTCAGGTCATTCACACTGGGCGGGAATAAGATATAAAAAGGCGGCCGTTGACGCCAAGCGTGGCAGGGTATGGAGCAAATTGGCCCGAATGATAATCGTTGCCGCCAAGGCCGGCGGAGGCGACCCGGCTGCGAATCTGTCTCTGCGATATGCAATTGACAAGGCCAAGGCGGCCAATATGCCGAAAGATACCATTGAAAAGGCAATCAAAAAGGGGACCGGCGAGGTAGAGAGTGTTAATTTTGAAGAAGTGCTCTACGAGGGCTATGGCCCGGGCGGAGTGGCTATAATGGTCGAGGCACTGACAGACAACCGCAATCGAACTACGCCGGAAATCAAGAGACTGTTCGAAAGACACGGCGGCTCGTTGGGGGCAAGCGGATGCGTCAACTGGATGTTCAGCAAGAAGGGGCTTATCACAGTCAATACCGCTGAGACGGGCGAAGAGCAGCTTCTGGAAATCGCTCTGAACGCGGGCGCAGATGATATGCAAAACACGGGGGAAGTTTATGAAATAACGTGCGACCCGGCCGCTTACGAGAAGCTAAAAGAGCGACTGCAAGAAAAAGAGATACCTACTGAGGTGGCCGAGATTTCGATGGTGCCGCAGAATACCGTGCCGGTGAACGATGACAAAACTGCCAAAAAGATAATTTCTCTGATGGAAGACTTCGAAGACCACGACGACGTGCAAAACACATACGCAAACTTTGATATACCTGATGAAATCGTATCTCGTATATCGTAGGTCGTACTTCGTACAAATCCGAATATCGAATATCGAAATCCGAAACAAATTCGAAATTCAAATACCAAATGTTCAAAACATAGGTCGTGGGCAGTAACTCGTGTTATGGAGTTGGTTTCTGGGAGAGCTGTTCAAATCGCTGTTTTCTCTGTTTTGCGTTCTGGTATTTTTCCTCTCCTAATCTGCTGAATATTTCCTCCTCCTCGGGATACATTTTCTCAAACTGGCGGCGATATTTATCTTCGATATTGATTGCTTCTTCATACTGTTTGATGGCAATATCGGTTTTGCCAAGCTGCTCGGCGATTTTGGCTAATTCGATTCGCAGTCGGCCGGAGCCGGGATAATGCTCAACGGCAAGCAAAGCATTATCAAAAGCTTCATTCAGGTAATCGACCTTTTTGTGCGGGGTAGAGGCGTCCGCAAGCAGGTTGTAGACCTCGGCCAATCGTTTGAAATTCTTAAAGTCGGCCCTGTTGCGCTCAATTGCGGCGAGAAAACATTCTTCGGCCTGCTCGAGCAAAAGCGGCTGATTCCTTCCGGTCTCTTTGTAATGCTGTAAATATAGTCTGCCATTCAAATTCAACGCTGCCGGGTCCAATCGGTCATCTTCAGCCGCCTCATCTAAAAGCTGGTGCGCATGTCCAAGCTCTCGCAGTGCCAGCTCGGTCTTTGCAGCAGCTTTAGCTACGGGGATGAGAGCGTAATTAAAATAGGCCCAAACCAATACTAAGGAGACTACAACCCCTATCGCTTTTACAAAAGGTGCAGGTTTTAGAACGACCTGGGTGCGGGACTTTTGGTGGAAGTCTAATGCGATTAGACAAGCTATTATTGCCCAAAAAGTAGTAAACACGCCCGGCTCAAAAATGGCAAAGTCTATCAAGTTGTGCAAAATGATGCCTAAACAAGCGCAAAAAAGAGCGGCGGCGATGATATTCGTATTGCGTATTGCGTATTGCGTATTGCGTGCTGTGTTTAATGGTGATGTAAGAAGGAGAAAGGCAATGATAAAAACAGCCACGGGCGCAACGTATAATGTCACTATCACATAAATCATCACATCAAGAGTATTGCCATCTGTTACGGGCATAATCATCGGTCTGATAAGGAGCAAGGCGGCGGATATGACAATTACGAAAGGTATGGCGAGTTTTGTAAAAGCCGGCTCACGCTGATGAGGTTTCGGCGAGAGTAAAGCAGACTTACGAGACACTGCTCGCCATAACGGTATCGAAACAAGGGCTAAAAATCCTATAAGGCCGAGTGGGCCATATTGAGTAAGGATGCTGAGCAGAAAATTATGGGGGTCTGCAACGGTTTCGAGGGCTTCGGCGGGTTTGTAATGGGTATAAAAATGTGCGAAGTTGCCCGGGCCGACACCTGTGATGGGATGGTCGGCGTACATCTTAGCCGATGCGTGCCAATACTGCCATCTGACGAGCATTGAGCTGCCGCCCGGCAATTCGCCGTGATTCAATCTATACTGAATAACCGCGCAACCGGCGGCGAGGGCCAATAGCAGGCAAACAATGAATATGGCTTTTTTGTGGGCTTTTAACCAGTTGCCAAATAAAAGGTAGATAACAAACATTGCCGCGGCAATTAGTGATGCGGTGATTGCTCCTTTGCTTTTGGTAATAGCAAGGCCGAAAATAATAACAGCGACCGCAATGCCGCAAGTAACAAGCGCTTGAGAGCCGGATGCATCGGATTTGCGATTTCTGAATTTCTCCAGGAACAAAGCGATACCGGCAAAAGACGCCAGCAATGAGAACGAGCCGGCTGAATTACGCGTTGTAAAAAAGCCGCGGACTCCCTTTGTATAAAGACGATGTTCAAAAAGAAATTGGGCAAATGTGCCTGGCTGTATGCCAAGCGGCTCAAGCAGGGTTTGTGGGGCCTTTTCATATTCGTCAATCATTGCCTGGTTTGTAACGAAAAGCTGATTAGCAGATTCATAGGCCGATACCACACCCAAAGCGGCGATAACAACAAGCAGCAGTTTGATTTTTGAATGCGAGTCCAATATCTGTACCAGCAGGACGGCCATTAGAATTGGGGCCAGCAGCGTTACAAAGTTAGTGATTGCGGCCCGCTTGTTTGCAGCGGCAAGGCCGGCGACGATAGCAGCTATTGCGAAGATAGCCAGCCCGACTTCTATGGCGGTGAAACGATATGAAAATCTTTTACTGCAAAAGCCCCACACAAACCAAACGACAAACGACAATATCAACACAGCCGATACGGCTAAACTGTAAACGCTGTCGCTCAGATTGGCCGACTTCGTAGCAGGGCTTTCGGCAAACGTTGTTCGAAGTGCGATTACGCAAAGGCAGAGGGCAAGCAGGACATATTCGAAAATCACCTGGCCTTTGCTTTTCTCGTATTGCGTATTGCGTATTGCGTATTGCGTATTAACCACGAAACTTCACGAGTAATACTAATAAACTCAAAATTCGAAATTCTAAACGGTAGTTTCGAAAATAGCGATAATGGCCAATATCATAAACGTTTGAATGAAAATTAGAATTGCGCCGGCGAGATTAACCTGATAGAGGAAAGTTGCGCCCAGGCCGGTGCAGAGCGTAGCCAGATATAACGTCAGAACCGTCTGGGTGTCGCTCAATCCGTGCTTTTTTAATCTGTGGGAGAAGTGCTGGGTGTCGCCGACAAACGGGCTTTTGCCCTGGCTTATACGCAAAAGGGTTACGCTGATAAAATCATACAGTGGGACCGCCATAACGACCAACGGCATAAAAACCGAATACCATTGTCCGCTTTGGGCTTCTTGATAATAGGTGGTGCGGAGCGTCAAAAGTGCAACGAAAAAGCCCACGACGAGCGAGCCGGCGTCACCCATAAAGATTTTGGCGGGCGGGAAATTGAACACCAAAAATCCTAACAATGTCCCTATGAAAACAATTGCCAGGCCGCCAACAAAGACCTGGGCACTTAAGGCGGCTGCGGTGAATAAAATGCAGCTTGCTATGACTGCGATGCCGGCGGCCAGGCCGTCCATATTGTCAAGAAAGTTGAAGGCGTTAATAATCAAAACTATCCAAACGGCTGAAAGAACGGTGGTGATTATTTTGCTTTCAATAAAAAACTCAATGCGAATATCCGCAACGGCGGCGGCGATTATTGCAACTGCAAACTGAACGCCAAGTTTGAAAAACGGGCCAAGATGTTTTTTGTCGTCCCATAGGCCGAGCACAAACAAGACGAAGACGCAGAGCAGCACAATCAGAAGCTGGCCGATTTTGTTTAAGAAATCAACAGGGTCAATATTAGCGGTTTGGGCGAGCGGTTCAAGATAACCGGGAAGAACTTTTATTGCGGCTGTGGCAGCGAGGATGAAAACCATTAGTGTGGTAAAGATTGCGATACCACCGCCGAGCGGGACGGATGCTTGTGCAAATCTGTCTTCAGCCGGATGCGCGACGAAGTCGGCGCGAGCGGCCAGCTTTCTTACGACGGCTGTTAAGATGACCGACAGCACAAATGAGCCGGCAAGTAAGATTGTCGCTAATATGGTTAGTGTTTCGATTTCAACTGCTCCAGCAATCGGGTTCTGACTTTTTCAAAAAAAATGAAATAGCACCGCTGTTTGTAGTCCGGATAAGTGTATTTCAGAGGGCGCCAGGAGCCCTTGTCAAAAACAAGCGTTACTTCGGCGTACATTCTCTTGCCGATATATATACGATGCGAATAGTTTTTTGTTGTGGCTAGGATTAGCTTGGAGGGTTCAATGATGCCGGGGTCCAGATTTGCCGGCCTGGGCAAAGGAAGGGCCAATCTTGCCGCCAACTTTTGTTCGAGCTTGTTTGTCTTGTGTTTGATTTTCGCCAGTAAAGCCGGGTCAATCAGGCGCTCAAAGCTGAGAAATTGTCTTAAGATATGCGGGCCTGTCTGGTCTTTATAATAATCGGTTTTGTCGAATGGCCATACGTCACTTGTAAAATCGGCCCTGCCAAACTTATGGGTCAGCGCCTCGATTGCGGCGTGCAAACATTTGTGGTTGGCAGCCAGAATTCCAACTATGAGCTTGACCGGCTTAGGGTCTTTTAGCTTCCACATAGGTAGTTTTGAGTTTTGAGTTCTTAGTTTTCGGGTCAGACGTCGCAGATTCGTGCGGCGTATGCCAGCGACGTAAGCGGGTCCTTCCTGGGAATAAACTCGTGTGCGACGTATCCTTTGTAACCCGTCTCGACGATTGTCCGCATAATGGCGGGGTAGTACAGTTCCTGAGTTTCATCGATTTCGTTTCGGCCGGGGTTGCCGCCCGTGTGGTAATGGCCGATGTATTCCTTATTGTTGCGGATGGTGCGGATTATGTCGCCTTCCATTATCTGAGCGTGGTAGATGTCGTAGAGGATTTTTACTCGCTCGGAGCCGACTTTTTTGCAGACCTCGACGCCCCATTTCATATTGTCGAACATGTAATCCTTATGATTGACCTTGCTGTTGAGATATTCGAGGCAGATGGTGACCTTCTTCTTTTCGGCAAGTCCCACGACCTGTTTAAGTGCGGTAACGGTATTTTCGACGCCTACATCGTCCGGCATACCGCGTCGATTTCCAGGGAAAGTGATAACATTCGGGAATTTGTGCTCTGCGGTTGCTTCTATAGCGGTGCGGATTTTGTCGAGGCACTGAGCATGAATCTTTTTGTTGTTGAGACCGTTCGATAGTCCGTGCGTGCTGGTCATTGTGCATACGAGGCCGTATTTTTTGAGTGTGGGAAAGTCGGATGGCCCAAGCAGGTCGATTCCCTTGAGGCCCATTTGGGCTGCTGCTGCGCAGAGCCGGTCAAGAGTTAGTTTGCGGTAGCACCACCTGCTAACTGACTGGTTGATGCGTCCCTTCTTGATGACCCGTTCGATGTCGGCGGCGACTGCCTTGCGAGTCAGTGCCCCGGCAACTGTCCCTGCGGCCATCAGGGAAGTATTGCGGATGAAAGTCCTTCGTGAAAGTTTGTTCTTGTTCATCGTTTCTCTCCTTTTCAATTCTGGGTTGGTTCCGGCATCTTCCGGCAACTAAACCGGAATTTGGCCAAAACCGGTTGTAAGGTTTTCTCATCACCAATTATGCGTACTCTGTTAGGTCTTCAGTTGTTCTTTTAATGAATTGACCAGCTCAATCGCCTTATCTGCCGCTTTTTCAATGGAAACTTTCCGGCTTTGCGATTCGGCTCGCAGTTTAATTTCGACATTGCCGTCGGCGACGGACTTTCTGCCGACGGTAACCCTTACCGGTATGCCAATCAGGTCGGCGTCTTTGAATTTCACTCCGCCGCGCAAGGCGCGGTCGTCTAACAATACGTCGATGCCCTTGTTGAGTAACTGCTGGTAGATGTTTTCGGCCACTTGTGCAACATCCTGGTCGTCCTGATTAACGCAAACGACCGAAACTTCAAACGGGGCGATGCTAATGGGCCAAATAATGCCGTTATCATCGTTGCTAATTTCAATGGCCGAGGCAAGGATTCGGTTGATGCCGATGCCGTAGCAGCCCATAATGCAGGGCGCCTCTCTGCCGTTTTCATCAAGAAATTTAGCTCCGAGTTTTTCACTGTATTTTGTTCCGAGTTTGAAGACCTGGCCGACCTCGATACCTTTTCGAAACAGCAGTTTTTTGTCATTATACGTATCGCCTTCAACGGCGTAGCGAATGTCGGCAACGGTAATATTTTCACCTTCGAGCGGGAAATCACGTCCGGGCACAACATTCTTTACGTGATAGTCGGTCTTATTGGCACCGGTAACACCCACCGCCATAGCTGCAACGGCGTGGTCGATAATCATTTTTGAGACTTTATCGGCTATCCCAACGGGTCCGGCAAAACCCACCTTTGCATCGGTAACTTTTTCTATCGTAGCTTCATCTGCCAACTCGATATGTTTGCCGCCAACAGCCAGCCTCATCTTCTCTTCATTAACATCGTGGTCACCACGAATAATTACTGCTACCGTCTTGTCTTCAGTCGAATAAATCAGCGTCTTTATCATTTGTTCGGGTTTTGTCTTTAGAAACTTGCAGACGGCTTCGATGCTGCCGATGTTCGGCGTGTGGACATCCTGCATCGGCGGGATTTCGGCGCTGGATTTTTCTTTCGGCAATGGGTCAACAGCCGCTCTTTCGAGGTTCGCCGCATACGAGCCGTCTTCGGTATAAATGATTGTATCTTCGCCGGATTCGCACGGGATGGTGAACTGGTGTGAGCCGGAGCCGCCCATTTCGCCGGACTCAGCCTCGACGATTACATACTCAAGGCCGCAGCGTTTGAAAATCCGGCAGTATGCGTCATACATTATTTTATATGATTTATCGAGGCCTTCGGGGTCGGCATCGAAGCTATACGCATCCTTCATTATGAATTCGCGGGACCTTATTACGCCAAAGCGCGGGCGGAACTCATCGCGGAACTTGGGGCTTATCTGATAGAGGTTGATGGGGAGCTGCTTGTAAGAATTTATCTCGCCGGCGGCAAGGTAGGTAACAACTTCCTCGGCGGTAGGCTCGAGCACACTTTCTCTGCCGTGACGGTCAGTGAGGCGGAACAATGTCGGGCCGTAGTCGGTGCTGCGGCCGGTCCTGTCCCAGAGCTCAGCGGGCTGCATACAAGGCACAAGAATCTCCTGTGCGCCGGCCCTGTCCATCTCCTCACGGACGATTGCGATGACCTTGAGCAGGCTGCGCCAGCCGAGCGGCAGATAAGTGTATGTGCCGCTGGCGACTCTGCGGCACAAGGCCGCCCGAATCATCAATTTGTGGCTGGTCGTCTCGGCGTCGGCTGGGACTTCCTTGACCGTCGGTATAAACATTCGGCTGTATCTCATATTTCGCGCCTCAATACCTGGCTGCTCATTTTTGGCATTTCGTGGCACGTTTATAGCCCAAAATCCTGATGCTTGCAAGCATATTTCCTATTTCGTTGTTCATATTTCGTATTATGGGAAATCACTGCTTGCATAAGAATCGGTTAGGCAATATGATTTCGGGAAAGATATATGATTAACCGCGGAGAACGCGGTCCTTGGGACTCCTTACGGAGAGAATGCAGAGAATAATCAATAATCAATTTTATGGAGCGGACAATGGCGCATAAATTCATTAACGAAGTCGGGCCGGGAGAGACAATCGATGATGTTTATATGGTAGCAGACCCGATTTTGCGAAGCACAACGCGAGGCGATTTGTATATAGCAATGTTCCTTTCAGACAAGACCGGGCAAATGAACGGGCGAATGTGGCAGGCAACGGAAACGGTTTATCAAGCGCTGCCGAAGCCGGGCTTTGTCCATATACAGGGAAGAAGCGAGCTTTATCAAAACAAGCTGCAAATCATCGTAAATAACGTCAGCGTCGTCGATGCAAAGGACGTTCGCATTGAGGATTTTCTGGCGCGAACGGACAAGGACACCGACCAGATGTTCGAGGAGGTAAAAAAGATTGTAGGCCGAATAAAAAATCCTCAGCTAAAGGCGCTGGTCGGAGAATTCCTGACTGATGCCGGGCTGATGGAGAAATTCCGTAATGCACCAGGCGGGGTGAAATTGCATCATAATTATCTCGGCGGGTTGCTGGAGCATACCCATAATATGCTGCGAGTAGCTGTTTCGATACTGCCGTTGTACGAACAAGTGCAGTCTGATTTGGTCCTTGCCGGGATTTTTCTTCACGATATCGGCAAGACCGAAGAGCTGTCGTACGATATGGCCTTTTCATATACGGATTCAGGCCAATTGATAGGGCATGTCGTGCAAAGCTTACTTATGGTAAACGAAAAAGTTGCTGTGCTGAAGGCCAGGGGAACACAGATTGATAAGCCGATTTTGGATTCTCTTGGACACATTATTCTGTCTCACCACGGTCAATATGACTTCGGCTCGCCGAAGCTGCCGGCGATGGCCGAGGCCTTTATGGTTTATTATATCGACGATTTGGATGCCAAGGTGAGCCAGGTAACGGCGGCGATTGACAGCGAGCTGAGCGATTCAAGCTGGACTGCCTGGAAAAACGCTCTGCAGACCCGGCTTTACAGAAAGCGTATCGAATAAAAACGGTTTTTTACAGAATCTATTCTGTGCAATTAATAATCAGGAGGTGAAACTATGAATCGTCCAAAGATTTTCTCGATGGCTCTAGTTGCTATTCTGCTCGGAACGCTGGCGTATGCTTCTAAAATCCAGCGACTGGAGTTGGCAAAGTTACCTGCTCGTGCCGAGGTTATAGCCTTGGCAAAGGTACTGAGGGTGGAGGAAAAATCATTAGACTCTCGAGTGCCTGCACCATATGACGAAGTCACCATAATGGTGGCATCTGTGCTAAAGGGAAGTATCAAACAAGGTGAGATTAAAGTTATTTTACAGCCTCGGGGTTTAAAAGGTTTTGATCCCGTGCTTAAGGTCGGAGATATTGGTGTCTTCTTCCTCCGAGAGGTTAGCGAATCAGAAGCAAAGCTGGCATATTGGGGCAGTGTTGCTGTCTTTCAAAAACTGAATTTCGCAGTCTCAGAGAAACCTAAAGAGCAACAGCTCCGGGAGAATCACACTGACTGGATAAGCGAATGCATGAAGTGTATTCAATTTATTAAGCCAGGGGCGACTCGCGGCGAACTTCTTGAGGTGTTCACGACCGAAGGAGGTATCTCTACCAGGTTGTGGAGAAGGTATGTTTATAGACAGTGCCCATACATCAAGGTGGACGTTGAATTCAAAGCGGTAGATGATGACAAGTGGACCGAGAAGCCCGGGGATATAATCACTAAAATTTCCAAGCCATTCTTAGAATGGTCCATTATAGATTAGAAGCCACATAATCGCGTGATTTAGTGGTATGTTGCCTAACTATGCGCTGCTCGTGCCGAGGTAAAGCTATGAAGTCAGTCCGGCTGGGCTACCCCCCGAAGGAATTGGCCCAGCCGGGTCGTTTTTCATAACTCAATTCTGCGTTGCACGGCTTTGTCCGCCGTGCTGTTGATACGTATCGACTATCCTGAAGCGAATTAGCTATGTTTTTGTCGCAACTGTGACAACGGTATGTCACACCTTGTGAAAAAATCCACAAATCAAGCGGGAATATTGCGATTCTCGTCTCTCGTTTAACGAACAACGAGCAACGAGCAACGAAATATGGGATTAGATGCTCTGCGTAGGGTCTCGTTTGAGGACGATGCCGGAAAATCGCCAGATTTTCTCGAACTGCTCGTGGGACATCAAAGTTCTGCCGAAAACGGGGTCGGCGATGGTAACCATTCGGTCCGAGACTTCAAGGACGGTGACGCAGTGGTCCGACAGAAATGCGTCCCTTACCACAGCTAACGTAATGCCTGCATTTCTGAGTTGAGCAATCGAATCGAAGTGACGGTACCGGCATTTCAGGCCGTCAGCGCCATAGCGATTCTGAAGCGCTGTACGGAGGCAAGCGGGAAGCGTGCCGGCTACTGGGCTTGAGTGAGAAAGCACAGCTATTTCTCCCTCGCTGGCGGACAGGCCCAATTTCCCAAGAGCCGTTACTGCCGCAGCAGGGCCACAGGTATAAGCTGTAGTCTGAAAGCAAAGGCCGTTGGAATTAACAGTTGTCTTAAGATTCGAGAGCTCGTTCTTAATCAAAGCCGGCACAAGAAAAGGCAAAATCGAAAACCACGTTACAACCACAACCATCAAGACGCCGATTATGAGCCTCTCGCATTTGCGAGGCAGACGCGAGAGCGGGGTGGTCAAGCCCATTGTAACGGCTAAAGCTAAAATGACGAATCTTACCCGTCCTGCTGTAATCCACGAGAACGGCGGCACAAATGGCAGGGCATTATTGTACCTGGCCAGCACCAGCATCGCGATGAGCAGAGAGGGGAGAAAATAGCCCAACGTCCAGTAGGGCTTTCGAAGACCTGAAAACACCCTGCCAAGAAAAATACCTAACAGGGCTATCTGTATAACACCTATAGTTTCAAGCCACGGATTCATCTGCACCACCTTCCCCCGAACTACACTTTTTGCGTATAGATATTGTACCAGATTAAGATTCAGGAATCAAGAGAATTCGATGAGCTGAAAACAAAACGGTGAAATGGACCGTCCAACCATCATTCATCCAGCCCATTCGATGGGCTTGGATTCATCGTCCTATAATTTACTCGATTACAACTTGACAGCTCATTAAGTTGGTAATGGAAGGCTGTGGTTTTAGCAGAAAGCAGGTGAGAATGTTTTTCTTTTTACTTCAGCTTTTCCCCGCTTGAAACCGTAATCGTAACCGTTCACGGGGTAATATGTTGAATTTTGGCCGTTTTTCGTCATTGCGAGGAGCGAAGCGCTGAAAGTCCGGCCCCTGGACGGAACGAAGCAATCTCTATCTTCCGCCGATAGGCGTCCTCCGAAAGGAGTCCCAAGGACTGCGGAGAGCGTTTGAGATTGCCACGGCCTTTGAAAAAGGCCTCGCAATGACACAGAAACGCAATTTATACCCCCTGAACGGTTACGCGCAAGTTTGGTGCAAATTGGAAATTGATGGGCGGGGCCTTTGGGCTTATAATTACCGTCGAGATGCGAAACAGAGCTAAAATATATACGGTCAGCCAGGTCAATGCGCTAATCAAAGTAGTGCTCGAAGAGAGTCTGCCTCCGCGATTGATAGTGCGGGGCGAAATAAGCGGCTGGAAACACCACGCAAGCGGGCACTGTTATTTTTCGCTAAAAGACGAAAGCGGAATACTGCCGTGCGTTATGTGGGCGAGCAAGTTCAGAAATGTCAAGTTTTTGCCTGAGGACGGAATGGCGGTACTGGCAACAGGTCATATCGATGTTTATACAGTTGGGGGTAAGTATCAGCTTTATGTCGATAAGCTGGAGCCGGAAGGTGTTGGCGCGCTGCAGTTGGCTTTCGAACAAATGTATAAACGGCTCAAAGCGGAAGGGCTGTTTGAGGAAAAATACAAAAAGCTGCTGCCGCCGTATCCGGAAAGAATCGGGATATTGACCAGCGAATCGGGGGCGGCGGTGCACGATATAAAAGACAGCATTCACAACCGCTGGCCGTGCACCAGATTGTTTCTCTATCCGGTGCCAGTCCAGGGTGAAGGAGCGGCGGAGAAAATCGCAGCGGCCCTTAGAGATGTGAACAGGCGCAACAAGGAGCTTAAACTCGATATTTTGATTGTCGGGCGGGGCGGCGGGTCGCTGGAAGATTTGTGGGCCTTCAATGAAGAAGTTTTAGCCAGGGCGATTTTCAATTCGAAAATACCTGTCATAAGTGCGGTCGGTCACGAGGTTGACACCACAGTCGCCGATTTGGTTGCCGACGCCGGGGCATCGACGCCGACAAAAGCCGGTGTTGTCGCAGTTCCGGATATGCAGGAAGTCTTGGAGCATATTGACAATCTCAAAAAAAGGTTGGGGTCCCAGCTCAAGTTCCTCATCTACAGCGCGGAACAACAATCTGATGAGCTGTGCATCAGACTGGAAAGTTTAGTAAAACAATTGCTGGCCGAGGCACGTGCAAAGCTGCACGCTGCTTTCCAGCAGATTGTAAAGATTGAGCCGCATTGGCTCTTGGGAAGGAAAACGGTCGATGTAAATAATTTGAAAAATCGGGCAAATGCAGCAATAAGGGCAATCATTAACAAAGCTCGGATGCAGCTTACAGCGAAGGAGAATCTGTTGGCCGGCTTGAACCCAAAATCGGTTTTGCAGCGGGGATACAGTATCACCTCCAACAAAAAGACCGGCCTGCTAATAAAATCTTCAGAGGATGTTAAAATCGGAGATTTATTAATTACCGAGCTTGCAGAGAAAAATTTGATTGAAAGTAAGGTAACAAAAAAGTAAAAAGAATTAAGCCACAGATGAACACAGATTGACACAGATTAAATAAAAGGAAAAAGGAAAAAAGAAAAAGCCACAGAGGTCACATAGGGAAATGAAAAATAATATATCTCAAAGAACGATTTAATATTCTCTCTGTGTTCTCTGTGCTCTCTGTGGCTAAAAAACAAGAAATATAAATCTGTGAAATTTGTGGCTAAAAATAAAAAGGATAAAATGATGGCGGAAAAAAAGCAAAAAAATGATATCGGCAAATTGGGCTTTGAAGAGGCAATTAAGGAGCTTGGCAGTATCGTCGGCAGGATAGAGCAGGGCCAAATTCCATTGCAGGACAGTCTCAAGCAGTATGAAAGAGGGATGGCCCTGATTAAGCATTGTCGGGCAATATTAGAAAAAGCCGAGAAACGGATTGAGAAGATAACAGAGCCAGACGAAAAATCTCAAAAACGCACGGACAGCGAATAGGAGAAAGCGAAAAACGCAATACGATATACGCAATACGCAATACGATATGCGAGCGTGACGGGCAGGATTTAGGGCGGAGCAAGCGTTGGGTGTATTGGCCAATATCAGGAGGTTTTTTTGAAAGGGATGGAGAAATGGAAAAGAAAAATTTAGTAGTTTGGGTGATAGGGGCAGTGCTGACAGTTGCCGGGGTTTCTAAGGGTGTTAACGCAGATGCCGGGCCTGAAATTATTGCCGGCCCATATCTGCAACATGTAACACAGACCAGTATGACCATCATGTGGGAAACGGCTCAGCCATGCACATCTGCGGTCGAATACGGTGAAGCCGAGTGGGTGAAGAAAGGCCAACCTGTACCGTTGAAAAACCTCATCGAGGAAGATGAAAAGAAAACGATCCATGAGCTCGTCCTGAAGGGACTGAAGGTTCAGACCAACTATTTGTATCGTGTCAGTTCTGTGGACGATGATGCCGCAAAGGTGGCATCAGAGATATATACCTTTCAGACGGCTGTGCGCAAGGACTCGCCCTTTGCATTTGTTGTAATAGGTGATAACCGCACGTACCCGGAGCGATTTGCAAAAATCATCGCACGGGCCTGGGCGGAGCGTCCCAATTTTATGCTGAACGTGGGCGATGTGGTAACTGATGGGAACGTCAAGGAGCAATGGCTTGATGAGTATTTAAGGCCTGCGGCCGAGTTGATGAGGCGGGTGCCGACCTACGTAGCCATCGGCAACCATGAGAGGGATGCGGATTGGTACTACAAATACGTTTCATATCCCAAGCCGGAAAACTATTATTCATTCGACTACGGCAATGCACATTTTGCGATTATTGATAGTAACAAAGACCTCTCGCCAAATAGTGAACAGTACAAGTGGCTGAAAAAGGACCTGGCCAGGTCCAAAGCACGCTGGAAATTTGTGCTCCATCACCATCCGCCGTATAGTTCTGATGAGAACGATTACGGCGATACCTATAGAGGTAAATCCAGGTTGGGAGATATGAATGTAAGGCAGTTGGTGCCGCTTTATGAAAAATACAAGGTAGACATTGTTTGGTATGGCCACATCCACGACTATGAGCGGACCTGGCCTATCAGAAATGGCAAAGTTGACCGGAAGAGGGGGGTAATCTACATCCAGACAGGCGGCGGTGGAGCGGAACTTGAAGACTTCGCTCCCACCCGCAGTTGGTTCACTGCGAAGGTGTTGCGTAATTGGCAGTATTGCCTTGTTGCCGTTCACGAGGAAACTTTGCGAATGATGGCCTATGATATTGATGGCCGGATGTACGACTATCTGGAGCTGAAAAAATAGTCTGCGACAAAGGAAAAGAATTAATCGCAGAGAACGCAGAGGAACGGATTGAGAAGATAACAGAGCCAGACGAAAAATCTCAAAAACGCACGGACAGCGAATAGGGGAAAGCGAAAAACGCAATACGATATACGCAATACGCAATACGATATGCGAGCGTGGCGGAATTGGCAGACGCGCAAGGTTTAGGTCCTTGTGTCCATTATGGACGTGGAGGTTCGAATCCTCTCGCTCGCAGTTTTTATAAAGAGTTAGGAAAGGAAACAAGAGATGAAACACCATCAAACCAGAAGACAATTTCTAAAAACTATGGGTCTGGGCGCAGCATCACTGGCAGCGCCGAAATTAGTATTCGCTGCAGAAAAGCCAATACAAAAGCCAAACGTGATATTGTACGTCGTGGACGACCACGGCACCGATGATGCAGGCTGTTACGGCAATCCTGTAATTAAAACGCACGGCCTCGATATGCTCGCCCGCGAGGGGACACGATTCACCCACGCTTTCTGCACCACTGCAAGCTGCAGCGCCAGCCGCTCGGTAATACTCACAGGACTGCACAACCACGCCACCGGCCAATACGGACATCAGCACGGATACAGTCACTTCGTCAGCTTCCCGAATGTTAAGAGTCTGCCGGTGTTGCTGGCCGATGCAGGATACAGAACAGCATCGGTGGGCAAGTATCACGTGGCACCCGAAGAAGTTTACCACTTCCAGCAGTACATCAAGAACACTAACCCGCATTTCTCACAGCACCAGTTGAAAAAAGCTCCTTTTCTGGTATAACTTGTTTAGAAAAAACAAGTTAACAAAAAGAAAAGGAGCAATACAATGAAAACACACTGTAATCAAAAAACCCTCGAATTTCAAAC
>JAUVYQ010000251.1 GCA_030603035.1 Phycisphaerae bacterium
TGGCGAGTCCCTGGGAGGTGCTTTAAGCTAACTGCAGCACCGCGATTTTGCGGGGCTGTCACTGCCCGGCTGTGGTGGGTTTCAGCTGAGGCCACGCCGAAGCTGAGACCCGCCGCAGGCGGGTCACCCCGCCGAATCAAAATGCCGCAAATAACTTAGTGGCATCTTTGATGCCGTCCGAGCAGCTGCCCGCGGCATTTTGAAGGCAAAAGTGCGGGGGTGGGTCGGGGACGCAGAGCACTTTTGACGTTTCGGCGGGGTGTAAAATAAATCAGGAGCGAAGCGACTGGCCGAATCTCCGCCGAAGGTCTGCCGAAGGCAGGACGCAGGCGGACCGCGTCGAGTCGTCGTACAAGCGAAAGCCCGATTTGTCGAGAATGGGCTGGTGACGAGCTCGTCGGAGACAAATCGGGCGTGTTTTCGTAAAGCGAAGTTTCAGAGGGTGCTCAGGCAGGTGAAGCGACATCGAGGAGGTTAGAGAAGCGACATTGCAAAAGCGAAGTTTTGCGGGGATCACCGTGTTTTGGGGTTCGATTGTGTGGGGAAAGCGACATCGCTGGCTTGCCTTGTGGTGGATTTGGGGGTAGTTTGCTACCCTGCAGGGGTCGATCGTCCATCCTACGAGCACTAAGGGGCCTAGGATTGGATGTGGCGCCCGGGTCGAAGTTTCTTAGAAGTAGCTTGCACTCAGGCACGGCTCAGTTACAATAGAGCTCAACTCGGTCAGAGTTCTTAACATATTGTGGCTAGTGCTTAGGCAAGGATTTTCTACTCCGTGGCCGCATGGCAAAAAGCCGGCAGCAATGCCGGCTTTTTGTTTTGCCGATGCAGGGACATGTCACTTGCTCCAGAAATCAGTCGATGTCACGGTGTATGGAGTTGTGATAAGTCGGCAATGAAGTTTAGAACAGCTTCGAAATCGCGGGAATTGAGTTCGCTACGATTTGGATGAGCTGGGTTATTGGCTACCCAATCAAAGGCCGTGTACATGAGCGAAGCTTGCCTGGCCATATCGCAAAGAACGTCGAGCGCAAACCCGGTAGCAGCAATACCGCCATTTTCAAACTCATATCGAAGGTGGTCGAAAGCATCATCGAGCAGGATAAGCAAACCACCAAAACGCTCTTCCAGGTAAAGTGTCATAGTGAGATCCTTTCTGAATTTGAGTTTTTGTGCAGCTCCAGACAGTAAGAGCTCGGCGGCCGCCGTCCCCAGACCGCCGAGCTGCTCACCATTCAGAAGTACCAGGGGGGGTGTACAGCGTCACCCTGGTAATGGTCATCATCGGCGATGAGCTCAAGATGTCAAGAGGGAATCTGGTGAGATTTTTTTCTCATTACTCACCCCCCGACTTGACGATATGAGATGACTAATCCTTTCGAACCCAGATTATTGGGCGACTTTCTGCTTTTTGTCCAGTAAATCTGGGTTCTTTTCTTGCGGGCCTGGCTGGGGATTCGCTTGCCCCCTTGAACCGCCAAGCCCGCCGGCGTTTGAGGCAAAAAAGATCATTTTTGCAGAGCGAAAATTCCACTTCCTAGAAACATTAAGATTTTCTTAATGTTTATTTATTCTAGGGGCGCAATTTTTTGCGCTGTTCGAACCGCCTTTTTTGGAGCTCGCGGGTTGCCCTGGGCATCGCCAGGTCCCGGAACCATTCGAGGGGATTTGCGTAGTAGCGGCAATGGATTTTTCGGTTACGGCCGTCGCCTGACTCAATCCAGATGAGGCGGAGCTTTTTGAGCTTCGCTAACCAAAGCTGGATGGTCCGTCTCGAGACTCCGAATTTCTTCTGCAGCCGGCAGTTCCATTGCCAGTTGGTATTGGGGCCGAAGATACAGAGGTACGCGTAGAACTCTTTTGTCGATCGGTTGAGCTCCTTGATGTGCATGTTCCAAATCCACTTCGGCATGTGATGGTTTGATTTTCGATTGGCCATAGTCGGAATTCCTTCCGAAAAAAAAATTTTCTTATGGACAACCACTCGACTTGACGATATGATGTGAGTGGTTTATCTTCTAACCCAGATTATCGGCAGGGGCACCCCCATCTGTCCAGATAATCTGGGTATTTTTTTTGAGGACCTGCAGGGCTTCGGAGAGTAGTGGATATTTTGAGTATTGAAATTACGGCTCATCCGGAGGCTTGGCGGGTTTTGTATAGCGACATTTTCGAGTGTCCACGTGGGGTTAAAGCGAAGTAGTGACATTCGATTTTAGACGGGGAGGGGACATTATTGCCGAGGTGGTGACATGAAGTGTCGCCTTATAGGCAGAAAGCGAAGTCGAGCAGATGGACGAAGTCGGATATCAAGGGTATATGGCACCCTGCAGGGGTCGTTTGTCCATTTACGGAGCACTGAGGGCGATTGTTGCTATAAGCTAGCCCCCGGATGATGGCGCGACTACCAGA
>JAUVYQ010000344.1 GCA_030603035.1 Phycisphaerae bacterium
GTCTGGTTGGCATTTAACTCGCTAGGGTTATGCTTTCTTGGACCCTTGCGTCTTTGGTGATCGGTTCTGCTGGTGCTATTAATTCTTTGAGTTGTTCGTAAAGTTGTTCGCCTTCTGCGACGTCTGCGACTTCTTTTTTTAATACGACTCTAAGTTCCATTGTTTTTTCTCCTTAAGTTTTCATGATATACGCTAACGCATGATACGGTGGTAAACCGTTTGCGTTGTCGGTAGTTCCGGTTGCGGTACCAGGGTCTGTACGATTGTCCCAGTCTGTACCGGCGGCGATAAAAGCACCGCCTCCAATGTCGTGTTGGTGTCCATCTCCTGTAAAATCGTGATTGTGATTGATATTTCCGCCTATTGCGTCAACGGCATAGGTATCGCCGGCCCCGACTAAGAATTTATTACGCAGATCCGGTGTGTCGTTTGCTCCGTTGCAAAGGACATACCCTGCAGGGATGTTAACGATTGCTCCGTACCAGAGAAATATCATACCTTTAACGATTTCAATCATTTTACACCTCACAATTTCATAATATAAGCAAGTGCGTAATATGGCGGTAAACTGCTTTTTGCATCTGTTAGACCTTCTGCTGCATCTGAGGTTGTGGTTGCGTTGATAGCTGAATCGCTAAGGATGTCGCTGCCGCCGATTATTTCGTGAACGTGTCCGTCTCCTGTGAAAATATGATCGTGATTTATTGCTCCGCCGGTGTCGTTGACGGTATAAGTATCACCGGCACCGGGAATAAATTTGTCGGTTAAGTCGGGCGTTCCGTTATTTCCGTCACATAACGCCCAACCCGACGGGATCGATACGATAGATCCGGACCAAGATACAATCATGCCTGTGGAAATCTCAGGCAGCACAAAAGGTATCGTCTCGGAATGGTTCGCTTAGTCTGCCGTCTGCTCTCAAGATTCGAGCGTAGCACCATTGGTGTTGACCTTCAGCAATGGGGAAAGCCACGGGCCCCACATATGGGCTGGCGGTCGGAGCTCCGGTTACACCATTGACTCCGCCTTTTAAACGCCACGGGCCGGCAAAGAAGTTACGCTGAGCGTTTTGCGGTGCACCTTGGAAGAAAAATATATGGGCTCCGGTTTCATCAGCCCAGTCCATTGTGTCATCGTAGGCGTAGGTGATTTGCTGCGTAGCCTCTGATGCTGTGATTGCGAAGGCTGGGTCTTGGGCTGGAATCTCAAAGACAACCGGCCCTGCATCGATAAGAGCGATGCCAACTTGTTTGCGGATCATGTTTGACCGGATGTAGTGATTGAAACCGGATAGGTAAATCGTTTCACCCAGTTTGTTTTGCATTGCAACGTTGGTGCTGTACAGATTCCAGGCTGTACGTTGGCCGGCGGTTAGCGTTGCTGCCCATCGAGCTGTTAAAAATGCGAGGGCTGCACGGACGGTAACTTGCAGT
>JAUVYQ010000089.1 GCA_030603035.1 Phycisphaerae bacterium
GACGCTTGGCTTCCAGGCTACATAGAAGGCCGCTCCGGGTGTAGATCGGAACGGCCTCTATGTTCGCGCTTAATGCGCGACCGCTGGAAGCCAAGCGTCTTTTGTGTGTCCCCGTGCTTTCAAGCGGAGAAACACGCTTAAAAGCACAAGACGGGGTGCGTTAAGAACCCTTGAAATTAGGGCATGGCCGCGAGAGTTCCAGGAACACGCAACCCGGAACACTCGCGGCCACAAAAAAAGACGGGCGAAAATTACCCTTCAGACTCCGAAACGGCCGGAGACTGAAGGGTTTTTTCGAAGGTGAGGACGATTTTGTCGCCCTCGACGGTTTCCGCTTTCTTTTCCCATCCAAAACCACGGACGAGATTAACGACACGCTCTATCTCTAAAACCTGTTGCACAGCTTCCATAAAATCACCCCCTACATATTAGCTTTAATCGTTGCATGACATGCCGGACAGATGGACATCCTGACCATGTTATTGATCTCTTCCGGGCCTGAACAGATGTCACAGGCGACATAATAGGGCCGCGGTTCGAGAGGTGAAGAAGCTCCCCCGCCTTCATCGCTAGGACTCGCAAGCTGCCGTTGAGCGTCCTTCCATTGCTTACACCACTGCCGGGCGACTTCCTTCGTACAACCATTTTCGACGGCAAAAAGCAGATAATATTCGAGGTCGGTCGTGTTCGCAATGGGCCAGAGTTCTTCAGCCGCGGACATGGAAATCTGCCCAAGATGCACAGCCTTTTGGAGCGGCGGCGGCATTCGCAGCAAATCCATCCGTCGCTTAATAGTGCCGGGCGTCTTACCCATCTTTTGGGCGACCTGTTCAAGGGTCATGTCATGGCTCGTAACAAGATCGGAGTAAATGGTTGCTTCTTCAAGCGGCGTCAAATCGACGCGAGCAAGGTTTTCAGTCGCGCGGGCGATGATACATTCCTGATCTGACATAATCTTGACGATGGATTTGATGGACGGGAGTTCAAGCCTCTTATGAGCCAGAAAACGACGATGCCCTGCGATGATCTCATACCGCCCGGCATTCTCACGCAAAACGATAGGCTGAAGCAACCCGATCTCAGAGATGGACGAAGCTAACTCTGCGACCGCATTCAAGTCGATCTCCAGCCGGGCCATCTCCTTCGGTTCATCTATCAAATCTAAACCAACCTCAGCAATTTTATCCTTTGAGACTTTTACCATCGATCAACCTCCTTATGGTTATGGTATTTTTATCTGCGGCTTCGATAAGAACATGACTCACATCACCCCAACAGTTTTGCAAGAGCATGTTTCGAGGCAAAACGACTCGCGTTGACCCTCCGGCCTTAAAGAGCTTCCTGATAACCTTTTCCATGACGGCGTTTTTGCACAAAGCACGTCCGCCGTCAAGGATTATTTTTGCGCTCCGCGCCGGGACCATTTCGGCCAGGGCCAAAAGCTCCCTGTTTTCACCGGAGTGCATAGTCTATGCACACTAATATTTATAATTATATTATATTAAGACAAAAGGAGAAATGCCCACTTCGTGAACGGGCATTTTAACTTATTATAAAAAGAGAAAGAGGAAACGTCGCTCAGCTCCGCTATCAATAAGAACAAAAGCCTATCTTGGCAGGAGGTGAGAGCACAGAGCATGCCATTCCAAGGAGATGAGCGCACAATATTATTAAAAGTTATTGAATTTAATCCTCACACAAGAGTTGTCGGACATCAATGATTTATATAAAAGATAAAAACACGGGTGAATTTCACAGAAACAGGGATTTTTAACCGGTTTTCCCTGGAGGTGAATTTATATATAGTTGATTTTATTAAATTTGAGCTTGGCACGGGATTTGCTGTATAAATAGACGGAACAAATAAAAGGGAGGAGGAAAAAATAAATGAGCTTTAAAAACGCATGGACGCAGAGGATTGAGGGATTAAAGTCGATTATTGAAACACTGGAAGCAGACGCCAGGAAGATGGAGAGCGCGACCGATGCGCTGAAAGCCGCACTCAAGGCACGCGACGAAATGAACGAGGCCTTGAGGATGGACGCGGTTGACCTGGAGGGGAGGATAGACGCGCTACACATCACAAACCGCAAATGGAAAGAGGAGGTAAGGCGCAGGGATGGAATGATTGACGCGCGCGCGGAGAAAGAAGATAAAGGGAGGAGACACAATTATGGAAGGTAAAGGAATTTTTCAGCAGGGTTATTTTGATTTTGACGCGGGAAAGTGCCGGGTTGTTAAGAATTATTGGGGGGAGTGCTGGCACATTAAGGACCTCACCGGGCACACGGTCAGGCGGGCCGAAGGGAACACCCCGTTTGACTCACTAAAGGCGGCGCAGGACGCGGCGGCGCGGCATGGCCTGGAGGTTGTCGTTTAGTAGTATGCAAAAAACGAATAGTTAGTATGCAAAAAAAGAATTGTTATAAAAAGGCGGGTTGTGATATGGAATTCACAACTTGCTTTTTTATGGAAAGGATATGACCATGAAAAAAATCAAAAAGAGGCCCTTAATCCCGCTGGCAAAAGGAATGACCGAAAGACAGGCCATGAAAGCGTGGAACAAGGAAGGGTATCTATTCCAAACCTTAAAGTCATTCAGAAAATTTATTAGAGAGGTGGAAAAACATGAACAACACGAAGCATAGTGTCGCCGTGACGTTGTTTGCGTGTATGGCAAACGGAAACGCCCATTACACAAAAGCCGGAGTGAGGAAGATTCAGGAACTGTTGAAGAGTTTTCAGAAAATCACAGTTGAACGCAGGTGGATTTTTTACTGCCTGGCTGACATGGAAAGCCGGGGATATATCCGCAGAAAGACCCGATATCACAGGAAAAGCGACGGGACGCTGGCGCAGATTTCAAGCATGATATCGTTTACGCTAACCGGGATAAAATACCTCGTGCAAAAGCGGGTTGCCGGTGCAACAGAGATGCTAAAGCGGATGTTGAAGTTTTTGGCCGGTGACGACAACCGCTGGCCCGCAGAAAAAGACCCAGGGGGCGAATTCGGGCCGGAGGAGATCAGAAAGAATAAAGCGAGGTTTACGAAGTTGCTAGAATCCCTGGCTTGACTTATCCTCCTGAAGGACAGAAAGGCCGGAGTGCACTCCGGTTGATCGGGGAGATTTTACCGGAGTGCATAACAAAAAACTATAATAAAACTACCGGAGTGCATAAAAGTGCACTCTGGTCAGGAGGAAACGGAAATGCTAATAAAAGCGGGGGTTGATATATCGCGGCTGGAGAGAAACACGCGCCGGGCACTACGAAGAATAGACAATATATTTTTGAGACACAATCAAGAAATGATAATTACGTCAACATATGAGGGAAACCACGGGGCCGGAAGTCTGCATTATGCAAATCAAGCCTTTGATGTTCGCCTCCCGGACAACGACAGGGAATACATCGACGCGGCGATCTTTGAAGAATTGAGCAATGATTTTGATGTTCTAACGGAGTTTGACCACATACACATCGAGTACGACCCAAAGTAATCACAAAAATAATTCTTGACAAAGTGTGGCTTTTTTGCCACCATCCCCACCATAGGGAATCGCGCGGGGGAATAATCCCCCGCGCACCCCCTTTAAAACCACGAATCGGAGGTAATATTTATCATGGCGGAAATTAAAAGTATGGCGGCAATATCGGAAAAATGGACAAGAGTAACCCCGCAGAGGACGGAGGACTACAAGAAGGGGATTGAAAACCCCCGAAGAGACTGGGAAACGGAAACAGTCAATGCCAAAGACAACTGGAAAGCGGGAGTTGATGCGGCGGCGAACAAAGGACTGTTTGAGAAAGGCGTAACCGCGGCCGGAACGAAGAAGTGGAAGGATAAAGCCCTCGCTAAAGGGCCCGGAAGGTTCGCAGAGGGCGTCTACATCGCAGGCCCGGATTATGAGCGCGGCTTCGCTCCCTACCGGGAAGCGATCGCTCGCGTCGACCTCGGCCCGAAATTTCCCAGGCGCGATCCTCGAAACCTCGAGCGCGTGAAGAAGGTCGTGAATGCTCTCGTAGCGGAAAAATTGAGCGCGTAAAAGAGAGGTAATTATGGATATCACAACAATCATCGGGATAATCACCGCTCTGCTGGCAGTTTCGGAAGGGCTGGCACTTATTCCGGGCCTGAAAAGTAATTCAGTCTTTCAGATTGTCTATTTCATCCTGAAGGCGATTACCAACGGGATAAAATCGAAGGAGGTTTAAGGAAATGAACTATAGAATAGCTTCAATACTGGCACCGGAGGCGGCGAACACAGCGGGCACTAAAACGCTGGATATAAACCTCGCCGATCCGATCTCCAGGATCGTAATACAATTCAAGGGCACGAACAATGGGAGCGTCATCACGGCACACCCCGCGAAAATGATAAGCAAGATTGAAGTGGTTGACGGTTCAGATGTTCTGTTTTCCCTGTCAGGGACAGAATGTCAGGCCCTGAATTACTACGACAAGGGGAAAATGCCGCTGGAAGTGGTCAATTATTGCAACGACATCATGGCCATCGTGACGTTCGAGTTGAACTTTGGTCGGTACCTCTGGGACCCGGTCTTTGCATTCGACCCAAAGAAATTCACCAATCCACAGCTCAAAATCACGCATAACATGGCCCTGGGTGGCAGCGTGCCAGATGCGGGAGAGCTTGCTGTTTTCGCACACATATTCGACGAAAAAGAGATAACGCCAACCGGGTTCCTGATGAACAAGGAGCAGTACGGATACACGCTTGTAGCGGGAGCAACAGAGCATATCGACCTGGCCACAGATTACCCGTACAGAAAATTGCTCTTGCAAGCAATGTCTACCTCGCTCCAGCCCTGGCAGCAGTACAACCAGATCAAGCTTGACCAGGACAACGGGCGGAAGATGATTATCAATGACGAAAAAGTAAGCAACTTGCTGAAACTGATAGGAGAATTCCCACAGTTTCAGGAAATCATCGAGGCCCCGACCAAAAACGGAACGCAGACAATCCCCTGCGCGGCAGGATATGAACGGGCCGCAGTGCTCACGGGCATGTCCGCAGACGCGGACGCATACCTTACGCAAACCTATGGCGGGTCGATTAAAGTCGCGGATAGCGCGGCCGCAGTCATCGACATGATCGTAAGCGGATTCTGTCCTCATAATACGTTCTGCCTGCCTTTCGGTCTGCAAAACGAGCCGGAAGACTGGTTTAAAGTTGAGGACATCGGGAGTCTAAGGCTGTCCCTCAAGGGCGGCGGATCGGCAAGCGGAACATGCGAGGTTATATCGCAGCAGATCAGATCGTACTGAGGCAGTCATGCGACAGATGTATATCGAATGTTGGAGTGAGACGATTGATGCGTCTCACTCCAAATATGTTTTTTCTGACCGGGTGCCCGCCGGATACGTGCTTCAGATCAAAAACTGTTATGCACATTCGCCGGGCGGATCAGTTGCGGACATAGTAACCCTGGGCGTCAGGAGCGGCGGCAAGGATTGTTTATTGCGATCCAGAGGAAAGGACCTGGCAAAAGAGGGAATGTCAAGCGTCAATGTTTTTCTTGCTGGAGAAGGAGATCAGGTTTTTGCCTATTTCCCGGACGCGGGCAACGGAGACACCGTCGCCCTGCACATAAACGGGATTTTGACCCCGGCGAAAGAATGGCGTGATGCGAAGGGAGGCTGATTTGTGGATTTTGTGCAATATATCAGCACTCCGAAAAATACCGCTGAAGCCAGCCCCTTAGTGACGCCGATCAAATTGACGCGAGGCCGCTTAACAGGCGGCTTTGTGTTTTTTCCCTCCGGTCCGGCCGGAACACTACACTTCTTTGCACGGATGGGCGTGCATCAAATAATCCCATTTAACACCGATCAAAACTTACGGCTGGATGATTGTGTCGTTCCGGTTTCCCTGGGAATCGACTTACTTGAGCCACCTTATGTCGTGGATTGTGTGACCTGGAACGACTCGACGGAATACGATCACGTCCTGACAATCTCTCTTTCCCTAGATCCAAAAGGGAAAAAGAAGCATGATTTGAAAGCACTCATTAACGATTTTGCGGGAACCAAAGGATATGCAAAGCCATGAGGATGCTATGACGGAAAGTGCCGACTACAACGCTGAAAGCGAAGATTATAAAGTCCGGGGGGGAGAAACGCCGATCACCGGTGAAGATGTAACCGGAGAAGAGGGCGCGCTTGTGATATCAATCCCAGCGGCAAACTACCCGGCGGGCAAGACTGCAACAGCACAAGACGCAGACTTGACAGCCGGGAACATCAAGGACGGAGTAAATATTTTTGGAGTGACCGGAACGCTGGAAGGTATCCGCAACACAACAACGGACACGATACAGATAGGACTAAACCATGCAATCACTTAAAACCGAACTCGGAGCGGAAATCAGAGACGGGAAAACAGGAGAGATTTTACGGATTGTACCCTTTCGCCGTTGTCACTCGCTGTTGAAGGCCTTTATACAACTGTTATATATCCAACTCGCGCAAACACCGGCGACGATCAAAGACACTTCCGGGAACGACAACAACCTAGGGGCAGACGACTATAACTTCAGGGCCTCTGTGACAACCGAAACAACCTTTGGGATGGTGATAGGGACGGGAGACACTCCGGTAACAATGACAGACCATAAACTAGAAACACAGGTAACGACAAACTGGGCGCACAAGGTGGCAAGTTTTGGAGTTGAAAACCCAAACAGCAGCACATGGAGAGTTTTCCTCGCGCGCGGATTTACAAACAACACCGGCGCAGCCGTCACGATTAAAGAAGTCGGACTATATGTTCTTCACACTCCAAATTACGGGGTTTGCATAGATAGGACTTTATGTTCCGTTACGGTACAAACAGGGGAGACCCTGACACTGACATATAGGATCACGGTCACACTATAAAGGGGAAAAAAGGAGGTCGTAAAAGATGTTTTATTCATGGCCGATAGTTGTAGCGGCTGGCAATACAGTCGACAATAAAAGCGTTATAACAATGCCGATGTCCGCAGGGATCATACACCAAGTAGATATTTTATTTCCAGACGACTGCGATCACAATATCCGGGTCCAGGTTTTCGATGCTGATTTCCAGCTCTGGCCCTCGAACCGAGACGCGACGATCCGCGGGGACGCAACAGTGGTCAGTTTCAGGGATTTTTACGAGATGCGGCCCGACAACAATATTTTGACCGGTCGCGCCTGGTGGGCGGGGACGGAAACAGCACAAACGATTTGGGTACAGGTCGGAGTACTGCCACGCGCAGTATTGCAGCCGTTCTCCCTGGCAGAACTTTTACGAGCCGTGCAACACAGTTGAGGGGACGAAATGAAACGAAAAGTTCCGGCCTCATTATACGCACCGGCAACTCCTCGGGAGATTGAAGCACAGCTACGCCGAGGAAAAATGCCGTCGGCATTTACGCGCCGAATGCGGGTGTTAAACATCATATCAGCAACAACGCTGATGAAGATGGAAGGCGACCTCTTGCGCCCCTTTGACGTGATGGACCTCCATCACATCCTGGACAAACAAATTTCGCAGGACGCGATCCTGGACCAGATGGACAGTGAAGCGTTATCGTATGCCTGCAGAACCGGAAATATATCCTCGCTGTGGGATATCGCGCCAAGCAACCCGCTTTTAGAAAGGGGTTTATTGACCGGCTGGATGCGGCAGTTTATGAATGACCCGTTTGACCCGATCTGCATAATGCTGGCAATGCGAGCGCGGTTGATGCTGGATTTGATCGATGAGTTAGGGCACTCATACAACCTGATTCGGGCTATCGGATACGGGTTCATCGACTTCGAAGAGATTCCAGGCGAAGAGCCGGGCGATCCGGGCGACTATTACCCGCCCGGAATAGACAACCCTATCGACACCCCGGAAGACGGTATCACGCCGCCCCCGGGTCCGGGAGACCCGGGATATGTCCCCCCGGGAGAACTAAAACCAGGCGACCCAGGATACACAACGACGCCCCGATCTCCGGGCTATGTCGAGCCTTCACCCCTCCCCGGAGAACCGGGCGGAGGGCCTGACTTTGTCGGCGACTCCCCTCTTTACGTCGGCCCCGAAAAGCTTTGCAGGGTCGTTTATTCGTATCAAAAACCAGGCACTCCGGTCGATTATTGGTTCCACGAGCCCTGGCACGACTTCGAAACAAACGGATGGACGCCTTACAAGTACGGCACCGCATCGGTGACTATTTTTTCGGAGAGCATTCTTCGCCAAGAAGTCGAAGACGGTTCCTCATATACGATGCCTTACAGGGACGAAGAACGAGACTACCCGACCGATTTTGATGTTTATTGGAACGTCATGACCATTGCGGAGAACGCAAACCGGAGCTTGGCATTCAACTTTTCGGGCTTCCGGTTTTATCTCACCCTTTCAGGGCTTCAAGATCTTAAATTCACAAGAGCGGGACAGACGGTCGGCGGGTATAACGCGGTCGTCCCCCATAACGAATGGAGTGATTTTTTTGCAGAGATTAGAGGGGACAAAGTATCTTTATATCAGAACTCGACCCCAATTTTTACGAATTTATCCTTGTGGGTTTATTCGTCTAACCCTGGCCGGATGACAGAATATGCAGAGAGAATCAGTTTAAACTACTCTGATTGGCTTTACATCATTAACCGGGACTAAAACACGAGAGGTTTTGAGATGGAGACGATAACAATGCTTTGTATATGGGCCGGGACGGGAGTCGTGTTGATAGGGCTGTTTGTCAGAATAGAACACCGCCTGACGAAGGTTGAAACGACCTTAACCATCATTGCGGGGAGAATTGGATTATGCCAACCGAACTTGGGAAAAAATGGTCAATAGACTGGAGGGGAAACCCTCCGCACATGCAGCAGCCGGACCATCCGGTATGGTACCGGTTCCTAGAGAGGTACGGGCAATATTTCAAGGCGTTATATTACGATTGCCACGTCGGAGGGCCTTTTTTGACACCGGAACAAATGGCCGACCCGATGGAAAGGATGTGGCGCACCAACACAGTAAAACGAGCGGACGCAATCGCGGAGCTCGAAAACGAACTATGGATTATCGAGGTCGCGGACTATCCGGGCCTACGAGCCATAGGACAGCTCATGATGTATCAAACCCTGTGGCTGGAAGACCCCAAGATCATGAAACCGGAGCAACTGGTGCTTGTCAGTGAACGTATCGACAACGACATGGGGATCGCGTGCTCTAGGTATGGGATCAAGATATATTTGGTGTAAAATGCGAATTCTCGTTTTAGCCATCCTGAGATCCCTTGCCACCAACGATTCGCGCTTTATGCTGCATTGATGCAGGTGCCGTTATAAAGCCCCGAAATCTCCGTGTTTTTGCCTATAGAAAAACAGGAAAACGAAATCATGGCGAACTTTTTGGCCCCCTTCCACGCCCCGAAATTCACAGACGAAGAATTCCGGGAACAGCGTGACAAATACATTGCAAAGTATGGATACACTGTCACCGTGCCCGCCGCAGAAGATATTATCCATTTCTCAAAATTCAAGCCGCTGACAGAAGACGAGGCCACCGCCTGGAAAGAAAGACGATATGATGACATCCCCGCCGATCGGCGTGAAGACATCCAGAGAGAAAAGACACGGAAAAAGAAACGGTACCTGGCAATGCTCGGCGATCCGTCCCCTCAATGGGCGCAAAACGCAGGCGCGATCCTGACCGCGCTCGATAACACACAAGACGCTGTGGCGACCCTGGCATGTATCGGCATGATGGCGGCGGCTGTAATCGGAGGACCGGTTGCGGCGGCGGTATTAGGACCGCTCGGCGTAATCCTGGGCGCAACGACATTGCTCAATATGCTTAATCCCATGTCACAAATAAGTCGATACAGCAAACGCAAGAAAACCGGACACGGAGCAAAGCGGATCACGGAACAAATGACCAATAAAAACCCTTTTTCGAAACAAGCAAAGGTTAAATTAGCTAAAAGGATATCGAAGTTTAAACCCTCTATGGCGAACGCGATCGAGGCAGTACAAGTGACAGATAATATTTTCGGCGTAGGTCTCTGCCTCGGGCCAATCGTAGGTTTTGTTCAAGGAGCCATCTCCGGGACAATAAGAACCGCTTTAGGGCAAAAGGTTAAATTAGCTACATCCGCACCAAAGGCAAACAGAGCGGAACTCGCGGCGGCCAAAGCTCTAACAGCAACGGCCTTGCTGCACGGGATTAAGTGGCACAGTGATGCCACAGAAGAAACGATCTCGATCCACGCGGCCAGCCTGGGAATGCAGGTGCTTTATACGTCGGTCGAGGAATGGAACCCCATAGAAGAGGTTGACGACATAGGGGAATATTTAGTGGAATGTCCGCAGCCAACAGACCCCCTTACTGTCGAAATCCTGGAAGAAACAGGATTTGACTTTGAAAAGGGCTGTGTATGGCCTCAGAACGGGAAAAGGTGGATATCCATAACCGAGCTTCAGGAGACCACAGAAGATCAAGCCACGGCTAATTTGAGACACTACGGAGAGCAAAACAATCATTCCCTCGAGGCATTTAACGCTTTAGCAGCGGCCGACGACTTCGCGCTAAACTTTTTAGCCGCTATAGAGGGACCGGACCAGATCAGGATTGACTATTTACACACAGAAAGGATTGTCCTGATAATCATGGAAAACGGCTGGACGTATCCCGAGAACATAACCCCCGAACAGATACAAAAGTTCGAAGACTGGTGTTATGTCCACGATTACATGGACACACAACCGACCGGGAAAGACATTTGGAATTACGCGGAAATCTTCTGTGGGTTCACCTGGGCAACCTCGAAAGACGAATTCATTTAATAGACTTCCCTGCAGGAATCCCCCTTAATAAATCCGTGCACTTACACGCCCGGAGCCACTGATCAGTGAGGAAAAAAATGGAAAAACATAGGAAAAAGGCAAAAAATACGGAAAAAAGGAGCAAAAACCGGATAAAACGCCGGTTTTTGACCGTTTATATACCTAATTTCAAGGGTTCTTAACCCACACAAAAG
>JAUVYQ010000127.1 GCA_030603035.1 Phycisphaerae bacterium
CGGCTGTACGCCACCAACTGGATGTGGATTTACAACCACGAACGTCCAAACATGGCCTTGGGCGGCATCACACCAAAACAGCGGTTGGCCATGACCGCCTGAATCTACTTCTCAGCCCGATGCATTTCGGGGGGATTACCCCCCCACCACCAAAGCCCGCCAAAACCTGGTGATGGAAGGCGTGGCCGATGGCTCCATCCACGTCACCGGCAACACCGTGATCGACGCCCTGCTCGACGTGGTGCAGCGCATCCGCAACGACGCGGCCCTGCGCAGCCAGTTCGAGGAACGCTTTGGCTTCCTCGACCCCACCAAACGGCTGATTCTGGTAACGGGTCACCGCCGCGAAAACTTTGGGGCCGGCTTTGAAGCCATTTGCCACGCCCTGGCCGCCCTGGCCCGCCGGGGCGACGTGCAGGTGGTTTACCCCGTGCACCTCAACCCCAACGTGCAGGAACCCGTCAAGCGCATCCTCGCTGGCGTGCCCAATGTCACGCTGCTGGAGCCGCTGGACTATCTGCCCTTCGTGTACCTCATGGACCGCAGCGCCCTCATCATCACCGACTCGGGTGGCGTGCAGGAAGAAGCGCCTTCCCTGGGCAAGCCCGTGCTGGTGATGCGCGACACCACCGAGCGGCCCGAGGCGGTGCTGGCCGGCACCGTCAAGCTGGTAGGCACCCAACAGGCCACCATCGTGGCCGAAGCCAACCGCCTGCTCGACGACGCAGCTGCGTACAACGCCATGGCCATGGCCCACAACCCGTATGGCGACGGTTTGGCCGCCTCACGGATTGCACAAATTCTTCAGGGATAACAGCATGTTCAACACCATCTCCATGATCGGGCTGGGCTACATCGGCCTGCCCACCGCCACCCTGTTTGCTTCGCGCCGTAAAAAAGTCATTGGCGTTGACGTCAACCAGCATGCGGTTGACACCATCAACCAGGGCAAGATCCACATCGTAGAGCCCGAACTCGACATGCTGGTGCACGCCGCCGTGACCGAAGGTTACCTGCGCGCCACCACCCAGCCAGAGCCGGCAGACGCCTTCTTGATTGCGGTGCCCACCCCGTTTACCGACGGGCACAAGCCCGACCTCAGCTACATCCAGGCCGCTGCGCAAGGCATAGCCCCCGTGCTGAAAAAGGGCGACCTGGTGGTGCTCGAATCCACCAGCCCCGTGGGTGCTACCGAACAGATGGCCGAGTGGCTGGCCGCTGCGCGGCCCGACTTGACCTTCCCCCAGCAAGCCGGCGAAGCCGCCGACGTGCAAGTGGCCCACTGCCCCGAGCGTGTGCTGCCCGGCCATGTGGTGCGCGAGCTGGTGAGTAACGACCGCGTCATCGGCGGCATGACGCGCAAGGCCAGCGACATGGCCGTAGCGCTCTACAAAACCTTTGTAGAAGGCGAGTGCATCGTCACCAACGCGCGCACGGCCGAAATGTGCAAGCTGACCGAAAACAGCTTCCGCGACGTGAACATTGCCTTTGCCAACGAACTGTCCATGATCTGCGACAAGCTGCAGATCAACGTGTGGGAGCTGATTGCGCTGGCCAACCGCCACCCGCGCGTCAACATCCTGCAGCCCGGAGCCGGCGTGGGCGGGCACTGCATTGCCGTGGACCCGTGGTTCATTGTGGACACCACGCCCGAAGAAGCGCGCATCATCCGCACCGCGCGCGAGGTGAACGACCACAAACCCGAATGGGTGCTGGAGAAAGTGAAAGCCGCCATCGCCGACGCAATGGCCCGCAAGCCCGGCAGCACCCTGGCCGACATCAAGGTGGCGTGCCTGGGCTTGGCCTTCAAGCCCGATATTGACGATCTGCGCGAAAGTCCCGCCGTAGAAATCACCAAAAACATCGCCAAACTGGGCTGCAAGGTGCTGGCGGTTGAGCCGAATATCGAAGAGCTTCCCAAGGCCTTGAGCCTGCCTAACCTGACCATGAGCACGCTTGAGGATGCACTGCACTCTGCCGATGTGGTGTGTGTGCTCGTCAAGCACCGGCTGTTCATCGAGATGGTCGAAAGCATCCGCCGTCATGTACTGGCAATTGACTCAGTAGGCCTTTTTGCATAATCAAGAAACGATAATCCCTTGTAGAAGGGTGACAAGCCAATAAAAAACAGTCAACGTGAATTCCACTTTAGTACAACCAACATACTCCAAACAAATGTCTGCGAATAAGGTGCCAACTTTACAAGCAGCAATCGCGGCTGCAGAATATTCCAGAGGCAACTATGCTTCAGCACTAACGATTTACACACGACTCGGAGAGATTTTGGGGCATGAGTTTTTTGAGGCAAATATTCAATTATGTGAAAAGAGACTGGGAAGTAACCACAGCCTCAACAACAAGTACATTCAAAAGAAATGGGACCCCAAGGAATCCAAACGAAAAAATGATTTGATTAAATGGGTTGAAAAAAGCGACATTATAAAAAAGGAGATTAAAGGAATAATCACATATGCGTTCCCTCAGACGGGCGACCGTTTGGTCGTTGATTTTGAGGTGAAATCAGAGGAGCCCTATGCTCACAATCAATTCATCGCTGGCATAGAACTAAAAGACTCTGATGGAAATTTGGTTGAGTCACAAAGCTACCGCCTCTTAAAGTATAGTCAGTCGGCCGCTTATGGAAGGTACAAATATCTTTGCGCGACATCTGAGTCTTTAAAATATACCTTAGCATTTGATATACCTAAATCAGTCAAACTGTGTACTTTACGGTTTGGACCAAGGCGAGGCGCAAAAATTTCGATTGTTGGCGATCCATCCTTCTGTTTTCACTCAGGAAATCTCGATGGGGAAATTGAGGGCGTACTAGGTCAATCAATTGGCAGGAGTTCAGCCGAGTCTACCGGAGCTATACTGGAGGAATTTGGATTCAATGTCTCTTATGCTGCATTATTGGTTAAAGCAAAAGAGAAATTGCCAATGACCAATAAGATGGTCAGCGATGCTCTCTGGTACCTCTGGCGCCTCACGAATGATCCTGCATTGTTTGAAATGACCAGAGAGCGCTTGGTGTTTCAAGGTCAAATGTATGAAACAAGACGACTTCTGTATGAATGGGACGCAAGACTCAACTTCAAAAATGAAAGAAATTCCGCGAAACGTGTAAATGATGAGATAATTCTTTTGGAGAATGGCTACAAGCTGCCAGAACGTCACTCAACTCCAGCTTACTCCCCGGAGAATAACATCCTTTATTTATTACATAACCGGCTGCCATATAACTCGGGCGGTTATGCAACGCGTACGCATGGACTTTTAACGGGAATTGTAAAGAGTAGCCACTTCAAAATGTTTGGGGTGTCTCGCCCTGGGTATCCATCAGACCATACGAAGCACATCAGTAGGCCGTTACCTAAAAATATTCCACGGGTAGATGTGATCGATGGGATTGAGTATTTCATACTTGATCAAAAGATTCGCCGATCTAGTTTGACCATGACGGAGTATGTTGAGGCTTATGCCAAAGAAGTTGAAGCATTAGCGATAGAGAAGAAGGCAAGTATCATACACGCCGCAGCGAACTTCCCAAATGGTCTAGCCGCAAGCCTGGCTGCGCGCCGACTTGGAATCAAGTCTGTCTATGAAGTGCGTGGACTTTGGGAAATCACACGTTTGTCTCGTCAAGAGGGCTGGGATGAAACAGACCAATTCCGCTTTATGGCCAAAATGGAAGCTGACGCTTGCAATTCTGCCGATGCTGTCATTACAATCACAGAAGCACTGAAAGACCTGATGGTGTCACGCGGCGTAGATGGCTCTAAGATCACGGTCGTCCCAAACTGCGTTCATACAGACCTTTTTTCTCCCCTCGAAAAAGACCAAAAGCTGGCAAAAGAGCTAGGAATAAGTGATGAAGATAGAGTGATCGGTTACATCGGCTCAATCGTGAACTATGAAGGCCTAGATGATTTATTAGCGGCGCTGGCTCTACTCGTTCGGGATGGTATTACCAACTTTAAATTTTTGATGGTTGGTGACGGCGCAGTGCTCGATGAGCTTAGGCAACAAGTGGTCGAGCTAGGCTTGCAAAGTTATGTCGTCATCACAGGGCGAGTCCCTCATGAGGAAGTCCAACGCTACTATTCACTGGTCGACATCACTCCATTTCCAAGAAAACCTCACCTGGTCTGCGAGGTAGTCTCACCTTTGAAGCCATTTGAAGCCATGGCATCACAGAAAGCAGTGATAGTATCAAGTTGTGCTGCACTTACGGAAATTATTAAAAACGGGGAAAATGGATTGATTTTTGAGAAAGGCAATATCTTATCTCTTAGAGACGCGATTAAACGGCTGATTGTTGATGATGAACTAAGAAGAAAATTGTCGACAAATGGGAGAGAGTGGGTTGTGAGTGAGCGAGACTGGAGTCATTCCTCAAAAATTGTTTCTGCAGTATATAAATATATAGATTGAAGCTGTCTGTTTTTAGGTTGTGCAAAATGTTATTTAATGAAACCGGTCGTGAAGTCTTAGGCTTGAAAGAATATAATTACAATGGCGTCAGATTCATCTACAAAGAGGGGAGCGGAAATCTCTTTTGTTTTTTCTCTAGCTTTTCAGCAAAGGGGGAGCGACAAAGCTATAACTATATTAAAAAAAAGGATGCCTTCAAAAACCCAATGTTATGGTTCCTTGATTCTGACAGTCCAAATTCAGATCCTCGAGGCACCTACTTTCTCGGTGATGCAAGGTTCTCATATTTAAAAAAAATAAAGCAAATTATTGAGTATTTTTTTTCAGCGCTAAATGCCGGCAATATTTATTATTTCGGAAGTAGTAAAGGCGGCACGGGAGCCATACTAACTTCACTAGAGGTGGGGCGGGGTATCGTAGTTGTAAATGCCCCGCAGATTCATTTTGGTAGTTATATGCATAAATTTCTCCCGCCATCTATTTCTGAAGTAGGTATGTCCGTTAGCAGTATTGATCGAATTATTGAAGAAAAGCTAACGACTGCATCGCCCAATGTCAAGTTTGTTATAAGTTGCGGCGTTTTAGATGAATATCATTTTAAAGAGCATCTTCTGAGCTTCGTAAAGATATTAAAAGCTAAAGAAATTAGTTGTGAGTTATGGCCGATTCCAGGGGGGCATGATGGGGATGCTCTAGAGCACTACCAAAGCCTTTTAAGTTTTTATGCTGGCGATGGGGCTTCATACGCAGATGTATATTTGGCATCTGAGTGCGCGCAATTGGCATTTTATGACCGTTATTCAGATGCGGCTTGCTTCGAAGTTTTTTCTTCAATCCCCTTCTACAATAACGCGAGATTTGATAGTCTTGAAGATGTCAAGGGCTACCTATTGTCCAAGATGCAAAGGGCTGTAGGTGAAAAAGTTGAGTCCTTATTTTTTTCCAATAGTTTTTTGGTGAAAATTCCAGATCTGCCTGGCATGCATAAATGTGTTTATGTTGTTAGCAGTGGAAAAACATATAAGGCAAAGAAGTATCAGTCTAGCCCCGAGTTTAAGCTGAAAATCCCAGGGTGTAGGCCATCCAGTTTTAGGCTTTTTTATAAAGGCAATAAAGAAAAGTTTGTCTTTGATGGCGGCGAACCAAAAAAAACCAGCGTTGCTTGCGATACAAGTATCAATAACGTAGTATTTGTGTTTGTAACGAGATATTCTATTTTATCAAAAAATATTTCAAGCAGCTGGTTGCTAGGGCAAAAGCCTTTCGATGATTATAAGGGTGAGCTTTTTTCTCCGACCCGAATGAATTTGCGTGAGTTGCTTTTCAAAAATGTATGTTTGCCATCTGTCAGAGCCCAGCTTTCTGATTGCAAAAACTTTCAGGTAAGACATCTGGTGCTCACTTCTGAAGAGTTGCCTTTTCAGAATAAAGAATTTTTGTATAATTTAAAAAATCAAAACAAGCACCTAGACATTCTGGAGCTTCCATCTAGCGACACCAATATATCAAAATCCGTTGCTTCCTATTTGCAGTCTGGTTTTAAAGATGCATATTTGATTACAATTAGGCTGGATGATGATGATGCAGTCTCAAATGATTTTTGCAATGATCTTGCTTCGTATGTAAACTCTTTTAACATAGGAAAGGTTGTTTCATTCGGAAAAGGCATTGCTGGTATTTTTGATGACATCAATAAGAATGGATTTATAGACTTTAAGGATTACTATTACCCTAAGCTGGCGCTCGGATTATCTCATATCAACTACATAGATGAGCGAGGCGAGTTTACGCACAAGAAGAAATCAATATTTGATCAAGGCTCTCACACCAAGGTTGATCTTTTTTCTCCGTTAATACTAGATTCAAGGAATATTAAGTATATCAGAGTTTTTCACGCGGGATCTGACTCTATAGACAGGCATTACAACAATGTTATTAAATTAAAGTCTATGGACCCGAGTATCATTAAGGAGCGATTTTCGATCTCTTCTGCTCTGCTATTAAAATAATTTTTTGTGTTTTGATTTTATGTCTCAAGATCGCAGGGCGAGGGTAGCGTACCCAGACCAAAGGGGGCCATATTCTGGTTGCATGCGGTCATCGAACAGCGCAACCGAGGCGTGCAGGATGTATTTATCGCCTTGGCCACGGGGGTTCAAGAGCCTCCCCGACGCGATAGAGGCAGGATTGGAAGGCCGCGCTGACCTGGTTTACCATTCAGTTCGGACACCGCATCTCCGTCAACTGATATCCGAACCTTTATATAAAATTCGGACAAGCCCGAGAACTGACACGTTTTTTAACATGATCTAACCAAAAAGGAGCCTGTATGCCTACCAACGGAGAAAAATTACTGGAAGCCGCACGAACACTGCCCGCGCCCTTGCTGGCCGAGGTGCTGGATTTTGCTGAGTTTCTGCAAGCCAAACGCAAAGTCGAAGCACAAAACGACCCGGCACTGCGTTTGACAGCGCTATGTGGTGGCTTGGAATTCAATGCCGACCCACTGACCATTCAACGCCAGCTTCGTGATGAATGGCATTAAGTTCCTGCTCGACACCAACGGTGATAGGCGGACTTAAATGACAAAGTGCTGAGTTTTCTGGAAAGGCATAGGCTGAAAACTGCACTGGTCGCTGACGAGCTGACCGCTGCAGCGCTAAGCCACGAGGCGCGACTGCTTCACATCACGCCCTGGAGCCGCTACTTCCATTTGAAGCTGCACAGGCCCGATGTGCTGCTGGTCGAATCTGCCTGGAGCGGGTGGCGC
>JAUVYQ010000398.1 GCA_030603035.1 Phycisphaerae bacterium
TTGAACTCGTCAACGAGGCGATTATAGTTGTCAGGATCATAGGGTCGAGCGTTGCCGGCTGCTTGGAGCTTGTCTGCAAGTTCTTGCAGGCGCTTCATGTACTGTCCGTGGGTCATGATTTTTCCTTTCGCTCGATAATAACAGGCCGGAGGTCCAGCTCCTTTGAACCCCCAGCCCTTAGTAAGGAGAAACATGGATGCTCCCCTTTTTACCATTGCATTTTGGACGGCGAAGATACTCCTTGCTCAGCTGGGCCCGGCAGCGTGCCGACTATTTTTGCTGCCACAGTCAGCAGGTCAAGTTTCGCAGCTTCCAGATGTCCCTGCATGAACTTGTCTCTCGCGGATTTTACCAGCTTTTCAGCTGACTCTATGAGTTCTTCTACTGTCATCTCTGCCTCACTTGCAAAAACGTCAAAAATCCGGTCACCGCGATGGCGACCTTCCACTATTCAAAGTATAATCTAAAACGACCTCTTGTCAATAGCAAAATAGACATATTTTTTGCGACATTGCAAAGTTTTTTTTGGGAGGACCGCGCGGAATTTGGTCCCGCTTTACGTGGAAAACGACATTTTCGCAAAAACAGCGGATTATGTCTAAAAAATTAGGGATGTACAGCCGTTGGGGGGCGGGGGAAAAACGGCGTATTTGGCCTGTGTGCGATTTGGGGGTATCTAACCACCCATCGGTTAGAAATAACACAGCTGAGCGTGTGTCCGTGTGGGGAATCGCTACGGAGGGTCAGCGCCAGTAGAAAAAACTTGCTCTCGGACGTGGGCGGAAGTCGAGAGCACGGTTTTTTCCGTTTCCGTTGCCTTACCCGCCGGCCAGATGGCTACCGGCGGGGGCGTGGCGGAAGGCACATAACAAATCGAATGACACGAACTCTGACTACATCGTGGCATAGATTTGTGTGGCTGGAGCCATCGACATCTGTAGGGAAGCTCAACAGCGTCTTACAAGCCGGAACAGAACCCAGGATGCTCACAGGGCTTGTAAGTGTACGTGAAAATGGCAAAATCACAGAGGGGGACCAAATACTGAAGACGTCCGACTCC
>JAUVYQ010000232.1 GCA_030603035.1 Phycisphaerae bacterium
GCTGGGACAACATTGAATTTTTTGCGATCCTAAAGTGGCCAAAGCCCAAAAACGACGTATGGAAAAAGATGATGAGTGTTCAGTCTTCTTTTGCCACGAAAAAACCGCTCAAAATCAGACGTTGTGAGAAATGCGGGCTAAAGGTCATTCCCCGGCACAAATGGCCGAGGACTGTAAGGCATTCATTACCGACGACAACCGCAAACCCTTCTTTCTGTACTTCTGCACAACCGAGCCGCATCGCCCCTTCCGCCGCGAAGGCTCGGACAAATTCGACCCCAAAAATGTGATAGTCCCACCATATCTTCCTGATACGCCCGAGTGCCGCGAGGAACTGGCCAAGTACTATGGGTCGGTGCAACGGGCCGACAAGGGGTTGGTGCGGTTGATTGAAATTCTCAAAGAAACCGGCCACTGGGACCACACGCTTATAATCTATATCTCCGACAACGGCATCGCATTCCCAGGCGCAAAAACAACCCTCTACGAGCCCGGCATGCGGCTGCCCTGTGTCGTACGCAATCCCTATGCTAAAAAGAAAGGCGTTGTAACAAATGCGATGGTCACCTGGGCCGACATCACACCCACGATTCTCGATTTCGCCTGCGCACTGTCTGAAAAACCCAGCTTCCACGGGCGCTCGTTCCTGTCGGTTTTGGAGCAGGAAAACCCAAAAGAATGGGATGAGATTTACGCCTCACATACGTTCCACGAGATAACAATGTACTACCCGATGCGGGTCGTGCGCACACGTCGCTATAAGCTGACTTGGAACATCGCCCACAAGCTGGATTATCCGTTCGCCTCCGACCTGTGGGCATCAGCAACCTGGCAAGCTGTGCTGAAACGCGGTGATAAGATATACGGCAAACGCAGCATCGAAGCGTATATTCACCGGCCGAGGTTCGAGCTCTACGACCTGGAAAACGACCCGTACGAAATCAACAACCTGGCCAATGACCCAAAGCACATCCAAACTCTGGAAGAGCTCAAAAAAAAGTTGAAAGCCTTCCAGAAGCGAACGAAAGACCCTTGGATTCTCAAATGGAAGTATGAGTGAGCGCTGGTTACAAATGCCACGAGGTATTTAAATGATTAAAAAATACTTTGAGTTGCGAGAAAAACAAACAACCGTCAAAATTGAGTTCGTAGCAGGGCTGACAACATTCCTCACAATGGCGTATATTATTTTCGTCAATCCGACCATTCTAAGTTCGACAGGGATGGACAAAGAGGCCCTGATAGCTGTTACCTGCATAGTTACCGCCATCGCCACTTTAATCGTAGGGGTATTTGCAAAGGCCCCAATAGCAATGGCGCCGGGAATGGGGCTTAACGCCTTTTTTGCTTATCTGGTCGGCTCAGGGAAAATGGATTGGCAGACCGCTCTGGGCGTCGTGTTTCTCTCCGGATTGTTCTTTTTGATACTAACTCTATTGGGCTTGAGAAAAAGAATTGTAGGGGCAATACCGCCATCTCTTATTTCCGCTATTGCCGTCGGCATCGGCCTGTTTATTACCTTCATAGGACTGAAAAATATCGGCATCGTTGTCAGAGATGAACATACGTTTGTCTCGGCAGGACCGTTAACGCTGACAGTTCTTATAGGTCTTTTCGGCCTGCTGGTGATGATTTTCTTTGAAATGAAGAAGATAACCGGAGGCCTTATTATCGGGATTTTGGCTTCCACCGCCCTGGCAGCCGTGTTCAAGAAGATAGAAATGCCGCAACAGTTCATCTCACTACACTTGAATGTACAGGCAATCTCTTTTCAATTGAATATTCTTGGTGCTCTGAAATGGAGCTTTTTCGCAACTATCTTTACGCTAATGTTTATAGATATGTTCGATAGCATAGGTACGCTGGTAGCGTGCTGTCACCAGGCGAATATGGTTGATGAAAATAACAAAATAAAGGGGCTGGACAGGTTATTGGGAATCGATGCTATAGCAACTATGATAGGCGCTCTATTGGGGACGTCCACTACTACGGCGTATATTGAATCCGCAGCCGGTATAGAGCAGGGTGGACGAACAGGGTTAACTTCGATAATTACGGGCGGTTTGTTCCTGCTGGCATTATTGTTTGTGCCGATTGTGGGGATAGTGCCGGAATATGCAACGGCGCCGGCGCTTATTATGGTCGGGCTGTTTATGATGAAGGAAGTTAAGAAAATAGATTTTACGAATTTAGAAGAGGCGTTTCCGGCGTTTATTATAATGGTAATGATTGCTTTGAGTTACAGTATCAGTACGGGACTGGCGTTCGGGTTTATCTCATTTGCCCTTATCAAATTAGTTTCCGGCAAAACAAAAGACATTAAGCCGGCGATGTGGATTATTGTGATTTTGTCCATATTGTTTTTGACACTGGACTCCGGCATTTTGACGGACCCGATATGATTGAGTACTTAAAGAGTCTCATGTAATCTTGTAGCAAGGTCACTATGAAAAGGTTTCAAAACATCACAATCATCTTTTTCCTGGCCGCCGGCCTGCTTATCTCAGCCGCGCCGAGTCCGGCGTTTGCGAAAAACACTATGCGGATTACGATGAAGGAAAACATCGTGTCCGTTTATGCAGGCGAAAACCTTCTGCTGCGTTATCGTTACGGGAACGTGCCTTTCAAGCCATACGTTCAGCAGCTATTCTCGCCGGGCGGGGTCAACGTTCTGCGCGATGCGCCTGCTGACCACCTGTATCATCACGCCCTGATGTTCGCCGTTACCGTTGACGGCGTGAGTTTCTGGGTGGAGACCCAGGTTGCCGGCCGGCAGGTACACAAGT
>JAUVYQ010000149.1 GCA_030603035.1 Phycisphaerae bacterium
ACTTGTGTACCTGCCGGCCGGCAACCTGGGTCTCCACCCAGAAACTCACGCCGTCAACGGTAACGGCGAACATCAGGGCGTGATGATACAGGTGGTCAGCAGGCGCATCGCGCAGAACGTTGACCCCGCCCGGCGAGAATAACTGCTGAACGTATGGCTTGAAAGGAACGTTCCCGTAACGATAGCGCAGCAGAAGGTTTTCGCCTGCATAAACGGACACGATGTTTTCCTTCATCGTAATCCGCATAGTGTTTTTCGCAAACGCCGGACTCGGCGCGGCTGAGATAAGCAGGCCGGCGGCCAAAAAAAAGATGATTGTGATGCTTTTGGACCTTTCCATAATGACCTCACTACAAGATTACATGAGACTCTTTAAGTACTCAATCATATCGAGGAGGCGGTCCAGTGTCAAAAACAATATGGACAAAATCACAATAATCCACATCGCCGCCCTTATCTCTCTTGCCTTACCCGATACTATTTTTATTTGGCTTACAACAATTTAGTTACAAGTTAATGGGACAGTAGTGATTTTGCAGAAGTCTTTAATTGTCGAACAAACTACCAAACCTTCCAGTCTTCACGGTATGTCCGGGTGAGCATTCTTGAGGCTTCCTTGTCGCCAATGATCTGTTCCTTCTTCGGATCCCATCGAATCACCCTGCCGGTCAGTGCCGCAGCCCTCGCTAAATGGCAGATGGTATCGCAGCGAATCCCCATTTCAACCGGACACATGGGCTCCTGTCGCGACTTCACGCAGTCAATGAAGTTGCGGTTGTGTTCCTCGGCTATCGGCAGCCTTTCTTCCTCAGGCTTGAACTCTACTTTCCAAAGTGTCTTGTCGCTTGCGTAAAATCCGCCCACCTCGTTCGCAGCAATCCATCCTTCAGTTCCATGAAAAATTACTCCATCACTATCCCTCCATTGCCAATAGTCATACTTTGACACAACCGGCTTGGCCGTTTGATAGTCCATATAGCGCAGCTTTACGCCGTTTTCATAATCACACGCCACATCCCAACGTTCCAGCGTCCGGAAGATACCCTCATTAGGAATACTGCCGGTCCCTTCATAGCGTATTGGACTGGTATGATCGGATTTGTTGCCCCACTGCGCTATCCCAAGCTCGTGAATGCCGCAGCCTGCGATGAGGCCGAGAGACGTCTCGGGACAATTGAAGCCGCCCCATCTCGTGCATCTGTCCACCGTATAAGGAACTATGGGCGAAGGCCCCTGCCAGGCATCAAAGTTAAGATCCTTCGGCACCGGAACTTCCTTGGTCGACCCGTAGGGTCTGACATGATACTGTTTTGAAGCATAACTAATGTTAAGATTCTGGCTCCATACATCGATTCGTTTCAATTCGCCGATGTACCCGTTTCGGACTAGTTCAATCATTTTCCGATATCGCCCCATGGAGCGATACTGCGTTCCGAACTGAAATACGCGTTTCTTGTCGTTAATGACATTCCTCAGGATATTGGTGCGTCCCAGGTCCAATGCCAGCGGTTTCTGACAGTACACATCCTTGCCCGCCTTTGCCGCAGCAATGGACATCGGCGTATGCCAGTTATCATGGGCGGCAATGATGACGGCATCAACATCCGGACGAGCCAGTATTTCACGAAAATCAGCGTGCGCTTTAACAATATCGCCTCCGCCGTAATGCTTGTTCAAGCCTGCAGCCTTTGCGTCCCGACGGCTCTTGTAGGCATCGCAGACGGCTATAATCCGAACGTCCTCCATTCTGCTCAGGTTATTTGTATGGTGGCTGGAAATGCTCCCGCAGCCGATCTGGCCCACATTTACCCGATTGCTTGGCGCCGTAGCTCCGAAAACCGTGCTGGGAACGATAGTTGGAAATCCGAACGCCGCTCCCGCCACAACCCCACTCTTGATAAAATCGCGCCTACTTACAGTTCTTTCTTGCATGATCCTAACCTTTCATCTTAACTGGGATTTCCCATATAACATTGTATATCCTTGCTCTTATGGCACAATTGCAACCTTTCAGGCCCCTGGGGCCTGATTTTCCAGTTCGGCCGGCCAACACGCCCAGCCGTAAAATACCAATCCTCGCTGATTGTACTCGTTTTCATACTGCGGTCAAGTATTTTTGTAACCGTTCACGGGTTTAAACCAGCGTCTATAGCTCAATATAGCTGATTTTTGTTATTATGCAAGGTGTTTTTAAGATTTATTTAAAGAGACTGTAGCAAGGTTACAGAGTATGCTGCTTGGTAGGCATCTGTTGCTTACAGCCGAATCTCGGCGAAAACCCAAGTTTAATGTTTGACTCCACTGGAACAGGAACCCGGAAGGTCCCATTGACCAAGTTGGATGTTGTATAAGTCATTCTATTTAAGCACTTTACGTATTATTTGCTCTGTAAAGCTACTACAGTCTCTATTTAAAGATTTATAAGATTTTTTGGCGAAATAGTTAATCCAATCGTCCATAACAGCTCAAAATCAGCATACTTACCCCGTGAACGGTTACGTATTTTTTTGGCCTCCTCAGCAGAATCCTGTGGGTGGCAATCGGCTGGAAGGCGCCAACATGGCCCCCTTTACTGGGTTTTCTGTTGCCTTTGAGCTTTCGCCATTTTCGACCTCACTTTTCAGAGAAGACCCTGGGCATTGCTGCGGGCTTCGGGGGATGGTTCTGCGCAGCGAACCCATTCTTATGGTAGCGTAACTCGTGTGTTTTCAAGCCTTTCGGACACCGGAGCCATGCCTCCAAAAATCCCGGGCTCTGGGGTGTTGTTCTTTGCCATCGTGTTTTTTGTTATTATACCGAGACAAATACTTGCCGCTGCAATCATAACTGCCGTCAGTTTTCGCATCTTGTGCCAATTCCTTTGTTTTTGTCTATAACGCTCGTTTGATGGAAATTTCTATTTTAGCGTCTTTGGGCTTTTCGGTTTTAAGCTTGATTTTCAGCCTGATTTTAGATTTCTCAACAACCGCTGCCGTCCGGTTGATATTGTACAATTCGCCTTCCTTGATCGCCGCCAACATACCCTCAAGCACTTCTCTGTCGTTATAAAGCAGTTTAATGCTTTCGACACGGCAATCAACATCGCCCAGGTCGTCAAGCCGTACCAAAAACTGCCCCGGCATTGTGATGTAAGGCCTCAGATCAATTTCAATTTCGGTACTGCCGCGCGAAAATTCTTTCGGCCCAACGGTACAGCACTTTTGCCATTCGCCGCTCTGCTGCGAATGGAATAACTGCCATTCCCAGATGGTAGGGGAGTCGATCGATTCGAAAATATTAAGACGCCAGTATCTGCCTGTTGCTTTGGAAAAATCCTTCGTGTATTTATCGCCGACAGTAGTGCCGGTCACCGCAGTTTTCCAATCCTGATCTTTACTTCTGCGATACTCGATCCTGAACTTTCTGATCCTGTTCCAGCCTTCTACTATGCCGGTCGAATCGACAGGTTTGTCTTCACCGAGGTCAAGCTCTACCCACGACTTATATGGAGGCTTCATGGCCTCGGGTGTCCCAGATTTCGAACCGGTCGCCCAGCGGGTGGATGTGTTGCCGTCGCATATCTTACCGGCCAAAAACGGAGTACTGTGTTCATCGCTTGCTGTCGCCTTTGCATGCCTTGAAATCTCATCTTTGCGAATGGAACTTTCATAAAGAAATGTGTTGTCACCTTCGACGAAATAAACTTTGAAATCGCGAATGAACGGTTCGTTTACGTTTTCGGTGATCCGCAGCGTAACCTGCGTCGCCGTAACGGGCCCAAACATCACAACCCGTTTACGCCCGACGGACGAGCCGGTATTGACAGTTACCCACTTGCCATCCGGTTTGCGAACCTCGACGACATATCCGCGTATCCTTTCACCCTGTCGATAGTCCTCCATAATCATGAACTGATTGATCTTGGTGGGTTTGTGGAATCTGATAGTATGAATTTTGCCCGTGCCGCTGGTCTGTCCGAGCGGATTGGCAAACCGCCGATCCAACTCATCGCTAAACTCTTTATAGCGTTTTACATCGTCGGCGGGGATAAGTCCATCGGTGTTGGGGGTGGCATTCAAAAGAAGCACAGCACCGCGACCGACAGATTTGTAATAGATATTGACAAGTTCATTAACTGAACGGCGAAGTCTCTCATTTCGCTTCGACCAGAGCCATTTGTGGTTGTAGAGCGGAACACAGCATTCCAGCGGCCCCCAGGCGCCACCGTCGGGATCACCATGGGCGGCGGTGGTAAGACCGGTCTTAAGGTCTTTCGACTTGAGCGAGTTCCACGCCGGATAAGGTGCAATGCCTGCTTCATTGCCGACCCAGCGGATGTTGGCCTGCGGGCTTTGCAGAATGACCGCATTGGGCAGATACTTATCGACCAGGTCTTTAATCGGAATCGAGCAACTGCCGTCAAACCACACTTCGTCAATATCGCCGTATTTGCTCCACGTTTCTGTCAACTGCCGCCGCAGCACCTTGTTGTATGCTTCCTGCCTGGCGGGGTCCTGTGTTCTGCCGCCGGAGTGGACCCCGGCCCCCCAGGCCGGATCGCCGGGGTAAACATACACGCCGAATTTCAAGCCGTATTTCTTACAGGACTCGGTAATTTCCTTGAGAACGTCACCTTTGCCGTTTTTGTAGGGTGTGTTCTTGATAGAGTATTCGGTCGTGTCGGTCTGCCACCAGCAAAAACCTCCTACATGCTTGGCAACATAAAGAATCATTTTGGCATCCCAGCTTTTGGCTACCTGGCACCACTGATCGGTGTCTAGCTTTGCCGGATTCATCTTACTCAAATCCATATTGCCGTCGTCCCACTCCATTTCTCGCCAGGTGCCGGGATGAAAGTGTATGAACATAATACGCTCCAACTCCTGGTAGGCATACTGTACCGCTGACGGCCGGGCAAGCTTTACTGTGGGGTTCTTGGAATTATTATCCACAGCCTCACTTGCCGTAATATTTAGTGAAACTGCTGCTATCATTATAATGACAATTACATTTTTCATCCCTGGTAAACCCTTTTAATATAGGTGACCGTTCAGGCCCTTGGGGCCTGATTTTCCAGTTCGGCCGGGCAACACAACCAGCCACAAAACAACAACTTAGAATCAATATGACCAATTCTCGCTGATTGTACTCGTTTTCATACTGCGGTCAAGGATTTTTGATTTTTGCTCAGAGACTACTCGTTAACCTTAAACGCGTAGAGCTTGGCATTATCAAGCATAAATTTCAATCTTACTATCTTACCCTTCAGCCGCGCTAAATCAGGGGATTTGCTCCATCGGGGCTCAAGTCTTAACTCATTAACGGCTTTGAAAATCTTGGAATCTTTACCGGAAAAACCAGGTATCGGCTTACCAGCCGCATCAAGAACGTCAACTTGTACTCGGCCCTTTTCAGCGTTAACATTCACTTGCAACGCGCTCCCCGTAAGTTTGAACGGCTTGGTCATTGTGAACCACGTTGCCGGATGACGCGGGTTCTGTGGATGGTCAAACATTGCGACGGTAACAGGTTTGCCGTCGGCATCAGCGGTGTAGGCGCACCAGGTCGAGCGTACAAGCCGTTCGTCACCCCGGAAGACAGTGCCCGGCTTGCCGGCGGCATTAGTGAACCGGCCGACGGTGTCCATCGATTTGACAAAACGCATACCGAGGCCGTGATAATGGGCGCCGGTCAGCGTGGCGGATTTTTTTCCGGGAGGCAGTGCAAACTTAGACTGCCAGGTCAAAACGGTGGCGCCCAGGTCCGTTGCCTGGCGGACCTCAATTGTGCGGTGCTCTTTCAGTAACAGTTTCTGGCTGGGCTTAATCCAGTCGATGAGTTCCGTGAAGCCTGCGCGGCGCATTTCGAAGCGTTTGTCATTCTCCACCTCCGTTTTTACATCGGTTCTCGTGTTGGTAAAGGACTTGTGTACCTGCCGGCCGGCAACCTGGGTCTCCACCCAGAAACTCACGCCGTCAACGGTAACGGCGAACATCAGGGCGTGATGATACAGGTGGTCAGCAGGCGCATCGCGCAGAACGTTGACCCCGCCCGG
>JAUVYQ010000409.1 GCA_030603035.1 Phycisphaerae bacterium
TTCAAGGTAAGCAAAATATGCGAGAGGGGATTGACCGGCAAATCGTAAGACTTGATATCTCCGCCAGCAACGGGTTGGTCCTGCTCTAATACAGAATGTATGAACTCCACAAGAAGTCACCTCCTCTCCTATCTGCCTATCCGCGCCTCTTTGGCGGCGATTAATGCGTCTACTACGGCCTTGACACGTGCAAGGTTCCGCGGGTCTCGCTTTGCGTACCTCGGTGGCAGTGTCACGCGCTCAATCGCGTCACGGTACGGTGCGAAGTTCCTGCCGTAAAGGTCCTGTGCTATCGTAACACCAGGTCCCCACCTGGCAGTCCCTTTTTCAATCGCACCTCTCTGCCACTTTTCAGTACCTGCAAGCTTGACCCCTTTGCCAAATCGCTTTTTGGCAATCGCCTGTGTCACTCCCATCTCGTAGGCTCCCTCCGCTGCTGCGGTGGCAACACCCCAGTCCCTCCGCGGATTCGATACGCCGGCTTCATAGTCTGCTGTCCTTCCTGGAGTGACATCAGCCCACTTTTTAGCGATATGCTCAATGGATCTGATAAAAGCCATCAGTTTGACCTCCTAATCGAAAATACGATCATGAATTTGAGCACCGAAAAAAAAACTCCAGATTACGTCTAATTTTGTAAACTACATTTGAGAAACTGTGTGATTTTTACATTTGCAACTCGCCTCCAATAAAAAAACGACTTCTCCGCTCTTTGCAAAATGCCAGGTGGAAAAAACCTCCGCAAAGTACTTTCTCATTTAGCCTCCGCTTCATTCGTGCAAATCGCTGATGTCACCGCCAAGTAAAAGCTCTCTCATTTGCTCTAAGGAACTTTTCCTCTGAGCAGTATACCTACTTTCATCGGCTTTGTCAACCTTAGCGAATAACTCAATGTTCTCTTTTTTACAAAGTCGCTCGCAGCTGAGCTTGTAGTAACCGTGTTTCATGTAAAAATCCGCAGGGTCCCCGCTTTTCTGATCCATTTTGCTTCGCACTATCTCTGGCTCGAGCCTGGCGATGAGCTCGC
>JAUVYQ010000221.1 GCA_030603035.1 Phycisphaerae bacterium
GAATCTTGCCAGAGTTGTTATCGAGAACGTTGACCATCGTGAATACGAAAATGCACACTTGTTCCTCGATGATATCGAAAAGAAGGTCCGTGCAGCACACCGGCACATCGACCATCTTCAAAATGTCACTGACTTTTGCGCACGTCCTGCAGGAGATTAGCCAATGTTGAATTTTACTGATCGAATGAAACGGATCATCCAACTTGCTGAGCAAGCGCTTATCCACGTTCAGGCCAATAACTACGGTCCAGCATTCGATGACCTTGCGAGTATAAAAACCAACATCACAAAATCTGAGGAGCAGTTGTGGGAGTTTATTCATACATTCCATCCGGGCGAGTTCCCTGTAGGGCCTACCGACCAATCTTAGAAAGGAGTTTTCAATATGATCCACGGAATTCTTTTTGCCATTGCTTATCTGTGGTTACTTGTTCTGTCCATCCAACTATACCAGGATTTTTGCGAGCTCAAAAACCACCGACATAATCCGTATCAAGTGGCAGGATAAGTGTGAAGTTCTTCATAACTATAGCATTGATTTGGCCCGTTTTTCTGTTTTTGCTCTGTTGGCTCCTTTGGTGGCGTAGAAAATAGAGGCTTTTTTGAGGTCCTCAATGATTTTGAACATGAAAATCAGACGAATCATCCAATGGATTATAGTCATCCTGTGCTCCGCTTGGATATTTTACTGCGCAATGCACGAGTATCTTGACCCTATCGAAATCGTTGAATTGTGGAAGTATTGAGCTATGAACTTCAAATCACCGAAAACCCTGGATGTCACCCAGCAGGAAAAACTGCTCGATGCTCTATCAAGGCGTACCGCACCACACAAAACTTATCTTAAGGGTATCCGCAACTACCTCATCGGTTGCCTCATGTTAGACGCTGGCCTTCGTGTAGGTGAGGTCGTCGCGCTCAGGATGTCTCACCTATACTTTAACGATTGTCCCGTACAAACATTGTTACTCACACCCTCTATTACCAAAAATCACAAACAAAGGACCGTCCCGGTTTCAACGCGTCTCAGTAAAGCCCTGGAACAATACCGCACTCTATTCCTCCCGCCCGAGTCTGTACCTGATGATAGCTTTTGTTTCTATTACAGATACCCTCAATATCCAATGTCTACCCGCCAGGTAGAGAACATCATAAATACCGCAGCCATGAAAACCCTGGGCCGTCCGGTGAATCCCCACATGCTTCGCCACACCTTTGCCAGCCATCTTATGCGTGTTACCAACATAAGGACCGTCCAGGAACTGCTCGGACATAGTCACATCTCCACAACACAAGTCTACACCCACCCCAACGAGGATGATAAGAAGAAAGCCATTGATGATCTACAGCTGGAAGTGACCGGACTCGGTAAAGACCTCGAGGACCTGGCCGGTTTTGACGGTTAAGGAATGGGCTCGAATGAAACCAATAATTGACCTGATTTTTGCCTTGTGGTTCTTCTTTATGTTTGTTGCATGGGTGTCATTGACTGTACACCGCCACTAACCCCCGCCACCCTAAGTATCTGAATACACGCTATGCACAGGGGCACGTGTGACATCTCGTTTACAGGGAATAACTGCGCACAACATAAACACGGAGCCTGCGGCACCATAGGGACTGGCACGCTCCCCGCAGCCACAGGCTCCGCCTGATTTTGTTCTTGTGGTGTCTGCACAGACCTCCATTGCTGTAGCCATCCGGCCGTTGCCTTTGCACTCGCCCCACCATCTACTGCCTGCCTAAGCAAAAATTTACGATATTCATTATCGTGAACTTCAACTAGATTCCTAGCAGCACCCACCGAAATCTTCTCAGTATGAATCGCCTCCAAAATATCAGCTGGCCAGTCGGCTAATTCTATCATCGATAGCACCCAATTCTCCGTCCTGTGAAAGCCAGCAGCCAGCTCTTTTACCGTCAGCATTCCTCCCTGCATACAGTCCTTTATTGCACAGGCCAGCTCAACGGGGCTCAAGTCTTTTCTGAAAAAGTTCTCCGCAAATGTCACTTCCTCGTCCACGCCTTTTTCAGATGCTCGCACAAAACAGGGTACGACACTGAGACCGGCCAGGCGAGCAGCCATAAGACGCCTATGACCGGCAATAAGCAATACGTCATCGCCATCATTAACAACAACAAGAGGACTAATGATACCAATCCTGCGAATGCTCGCAGCAAGCTCAGAGACTCCCGGATCTTGCATGTCCAATCTCTGCTCATGCTCCCCCACCACTATCTTTGAAAGCGGGATTTCTACTATCTCCATCATCATGAGCTCCTTCAGGTTTGAACTTCGAAAACTTAAACTTACCCTCCGACTGCTGCCAGGTAAAGACCATATGCTGCCCAGCCTTGAGCCCGAGCGCAATACATACCGGCTTTGGTACAGTTATCACCAGCGAGTTATGCTGCCGGTGCACCTTCGCAATGAAATAATCTGCTACCATGATTTTCATGTTATACAGGTGGGGGGCGTATCCCTTCCAGGGTAATCTCAAAAAATTCTTCCTGCAGGACGGTCAAGCACAATTCTTGGAAAAAAGTGTCGAGCCCTTCATTAGGAGCAACTGTTTGGCTTTTGTCAAGTGTTAAATTACGATTTATCTTACTCTTTCGTTGAACCACTGTTTTGCCATAACCCCTTATGTCAAGCCAATTTACTCGTTTAAATTCTTTTTTTCGCCCACAACCCACTGTACTCTATAAAGTTGAGAGGAGTTCTTGACCGCCAGCGAAAACATTTCCCTTGACAAACTGCGATAATGTGTAAAATAATGCGTCATGGCCTTCTGGCCAAAACGAAGGTCCTAGGATAACAAAATGACCATATCAGAAGGCATCCACTGAAAGCGTCAGCTTTGAGGTTCCCCCTCCAGAGAAATGACACACAAGCTACGAAGCTTTAAGAAGTGCGTAGGAGTTTGTGTGTGTTTTTCATTTCGAAGACGATTTTTTGCTTTTTTCAATCGTTCATCAGCACCAGGACTCCGAGCTCGTCAAACTCATCGACCAGGTCCTCATCGTAGGCATCGCATACGATAACCGGAA
>JAUVYQ010000313.1 GCA_030603035.1 Phycisphaerae bacterium
CCGAACCGCACAGTTACAAAATATGTTTTGCTGGTCCTGTTTAAATCCTGAATATACATTTCTGCAATTCGCTTGGATGAGCCCATTATGCTGGTTGGGTTAACAGCTTTGTCGGTGCTGATCATAACAACATTGGTAACACCGTGCTTATCTGCAGCATCGGCGACAACTTGTGTGCCCACAACATTGTTTTTGATAGCTTCGCCCGGGTTGAGCTCCATCAAAGGTACGTGCTTGTGAGCAGCAGCGTGAATAACAATCTGCGGTTTATACTTTTCAAAAATTTCATCCACACGTATTTTGTCTGTAATGTTGCAAATAATCGTTTTTATGCTGACTGTGGGATATTGCTTGTGCAATTCTCGCTCTATGTAGTACAACGGATTTTCCGCCTGCTCAATTAGCAAAAGCAGCTTCGGGTCAAAATTACATGTCTGCCTGCACATTTCCGAGCCGATGGAGCCGCCGGCACCGGTAACGAGAATTGTTTTATCCTTCAGAAAGGCTTCTATCAAATGCGGGTCGAGCTCGACAGCTTCTCTGCCGAGCAAATCGTTAATATCGACATCTCGAATCTGAGAAACACGGAACTTACCCGAAGCAATATCGGTAATTGACGGCACGGTCCGGAACCGAATTTTAGTACCCTCGCATACGCGAATAACGTGTCTTAGCTGGTGATGGCTTGCCGAAGGCATTGCGATGGCAATCTCTTCGATGTTGCGGTCTTTGCAGATTTTGGGCAGTTGCTCAACAGTACCGAGTACCGGTATTCCGTGAATATTAATGCCTTGTTTGACAGGGTCATTATCGATGAAGCCGATAACATCGTATTGAGCTACGGGCATACGGTGAATTTCCCGCAGCAGTGCTTCGCCTGCGTCGCCTGCGCCGACTATGAGGAATCGTTTCAACCGGCCGGCTTCGACGGTGCGGAACTCCTCGTAGTATAGCCGGATTGCCATTCGCAGTCCGGCCAGGAGCAAAAATGTGCCGGCGAAATCGAGCATAAATATGCTTTGTGCCGTGTCAGCTACGTCCAGAAGATACCCGCGGACCGCGTCGATTTGCAGCACTACTGCAAACCATAGAACGAAAATAGTTATAGTACTTACAAGTGAAGCAGCAATAATTCCGATTAAATCCGTTATGCCGACATAGCGCCACCAGCCACGGTATTGCTTGAAAAGTCCGAATACCACCAGCTTGATAATGATGAAACACAGTAGCAAAAGAGGATACTGCCGAACAAGCCAGTCAGGGTTGTTTGCAGGTCTGAACTGCATATTGTGTGCCAGCAGGAAAGAAAGCATCAAAGAGGCAGCGAAAGCAGCTATATGGGCAAGTATAATCAGGGGCTTACGGAACATGAGCAACGCCGCAGGAGGAGTTGAGAACTCCGGCGGGTTTTGATTCTTGTTTTTTAGATGTGTGTTTGAGTCAGGCATATTTTCTCAACCATAAATAATTTCTCCCCCTATAATAGATTAAGTATAACAGCTGCTTAAGGGTGTGTCAAGAGATTATCGCTGTAAGCCATTTGCGTTGTAAACATTTTTACCCAAATCGAAAGTTTATTCTGCTATGAAGATAGCGTTTTTACGACTGTTTGACAGATAAATGTTGATTGGGCAACATGATAGAGCAAATAAAACACGATTTTCCAATATCCA
>JAUVYQ010000389.1 GCA_030603035.1 Phycisphaerae bacterium
CCTTAGGTACGATCTTTGTGATGGTCATCGATTTTTCGCGGTTATATAGTCCGATCATCAAGTAGTCCCCGGCCGCAATTTTCATGCCTCTGCACACCGCCTTCGGTAATGTCATAATCAGCGAGTTGTGCGAACGAAATACCCGTTTGACCCACATATTTTTGCCTCCTTAAGGCTATAAGCTCTTTCTCGATGTACGTGTCATACCCGTGGGTAGAGTCCCCTGTCAAGTCCAAATCCAGCAAAATCGTTCTAATATAAATATTCGAACGATTTTTGGGAAAAAACTGCAAAACCCCTTATTCAGCGCTTCATTTTTGCGTTTGTACAGTAGCACTTATTTTAAATTCGTGCTACTGCCCAACAGTCCTAAAAACTAAATGTCCAATCGCCTTTTGCGCTTTAAATTTGTCCATATATTCGCCGACAACACTGATTATCGGGCTCTAGCTAACCCGACATTAGACAACCTCCGATAATACGCGGTGTGAGCACCGCTTAGTCTGCGGACATGCTCACCGCCTTTGGCTTGGGCGTAGCAAAGGCCAACACTCTCCAAACAGTGGCGAGGTCTCGCCCTACCTCGCCCGGCATACGCGAGCTCAAATCTGGGTCTTGAAGCCGGGAGCTGAGTGTCCCCTAAATGGTGAAAAGCCCAGGCATTACGCGACACCGACCGACCGACCGCTGAAGTGGTGCCCCTTTACAGGGGCGCCGCTCTGCGCTCCCTCCCTCCCACTGGTTACCATCAAGGGGTCTGTGTCGCTCGGACCGGCGGCGCTCCGAGAATGGGCCTGTAAAGAGCTCGTCGGAGCCTCGCCGCCGCATGCCGAGCGGGACAGGCTGACCCCGGATGAACGTGTGGAAGGTCTGTCTTTAATTTGAGACCGGTTTTTTCATTTTTCGAAATGCTCTTACACCGGCGGGCCTACCATCTTCCAAACCATCACTCCAAACTCCTCGATCAGATATAGCAGATCTTCATCGACCTCATCGCATATTATTACCGGCACAACCTCGTCGACCATCGCGAATTCGCTTGAGAAGAGCCGGACGTAAGTCAAAATCTGGCCAAGTGCGTACATGTTCGCTCGAGGCTTGACCTCAACCACCCAA
>JAUVYQ010000093.1 GCA_030603035.1 Phycisphaerae bacterium
TCATCGGATTAAGGGTTATCGTGACCTGCCGATTTTAGTTGAGAAATTAAAGGAAGCAGTTGACCAGAAGGAGGCTGTAGCGTAGATTATGAAACCGTTCCGACCGTATGGTGAATTTCAACGACAAGTGGGACAATCTCGCACATGGTTTGAGCAAACCGCTATCGCAAATATTTTGTGATTTATTCTCCGGGCTTCTTCGGTAATTGTATTTTCAACAATTTGTTTTTGTTCTGTATTAAGTTTGACTGTCGGATATTTTTGTTGCCTTTGATTTGCCGATTTTAATTTATCGTTTTGCGCAAGGACTCTACCATTTTTTACATATCCTCTTTTATCACCCTGCAGCCAGCTTCCATAAGTAGTCCAGGTAACCATATAACCAATTATTTTTTTCACCATTTTTTAATAATATCCGCAATTTATCTTATCCACAACCATTTTCCATTTTTTGGTTAGCCCTGTGATCATATCGCAGGGTTTTCCGTTCGTTTTTCGCCACCGCGTGGCGGGGTTTAAGTTTTTTTCCGACATGACTATGGCGGGGTCTTCTTTTCAGATTAGGTCTTTCAAATCCTGCTGCTTCCTTAGAAGGAATACTTATTTGCCAAAGAAACCGCAAAGATAATTAGCCCGCCGTTTCACGGCAGGTTTTTTTTTGACCACTTTTATCGGCCATTGTTAAAGCCGGCATTAAAAACAACAATGTCCATTTTACTTCATCGACCTCTATTTTTAACCGATATAATCTCACGAGGGTCTGCTGCGTAAATTCTCAATAGGGCATTTAAAACACATTTTTGGCTGTTGGGGCATACTAAAATGTGGATTTTTATCGGGATTGCGATTGTATTACTTTTTATTTTTTATGTCGGGAAACGTTTCAATACATATGCCTTGATAGCAAGAAATACAACATATATCTACGAAATACTATCAACAGATTTCAAAGACCAATTTCCCAATGAAGACATTTTGCTGGCAACATCGGGAGTGATTGATGCCTTGAAGTATGTGATGGAGGGCTCTTTGACGGTTGACGAAATTGCGACAGGTGTACTAACTTCAAAGTGTGGGAAATGTTCTTTGAACTTGATCAAGCTTGATATCACTGATAATCCTACTTACCACTTCTTCGTTCGCCAACCAGACCTCTTGTACTTTGTATATTTCGTTATGCAACTCGAAGCACTGATATTCCACGTTGATACCCACATGCCACCAGAACATATTCTCTCCGCTGTTAAATCCAAAAAGAGAGTTATCGAAAAAGAAATCAAAAAGACTAAACATAGGTACAAGGCACAAGGTGCGCCACCATTGTTAAAGGAGAACACATATTCGTTTATGAATTGTGAAGCCTTTGCTGGTTTGCGCGACGAATTGGGGATAATCCGTCCGATACCCAGTGAGCAGTTCGTTGTGTTGGAATCTAATAAATATAGTTCAGATGATTAGTAAGGGGGTAAAGATGTCAAAGTCAGCAAAACCTCTTCCGCTCCGGCAGTCGGATAATGGCAAGTGGCAAGTAGAGATGAGAGGAGGTAAATGGGTCAGATGTGAGACAGAAGCAGATGCCAAGGTTATATCGGATGCCCCAGTTTTAGAGGCATTATGGTTGAAAACCAGGCCTCTTAACAAGGCATTAGCCGCAAGACTCCAGAATACGGCTGAAAAGATGGAGCAGTACAACATGTGTACTGATGCACGTCGCTTTCGGAATTGGGCCAAACTGGCCAAAGGACAAGGTTCTTAAAGCAAGAAGCTTGCCGTGAGTCGCACAGTGTGTCTATGAATATCAAAAACCAAATAATGTTTGGGCAAGGCGCCAACAGATGGAACGCTTGCCTTGATAATTACCTCGATTTTAGCCAGCTTGCCAGGTATTACCTCGAATCTGCAAATGCATTGATTGAAAGATCAGTTGAAGACAGTTCCAAGTTGGATGTATATGTTTACTCAGCAGTTTTTTTATATCGGCATTCTATTGAACTGCTGCTCAAAGAGTTAATCTGGATGAGCAACTTCATACTGGGCAAAGGCAAAAATTTTTCTCGAAGCCATCATTTAATGAATCTATGGCAAGCTCTGAAAGCCAATGCCATCTCTTTATTAAAATTCGATTTCCCTATGAACAAAAAGGAAATCCAGTATGTTGAGACAATCCTTCGAGAAGTTATGAAGTATGATCCGGAATCAGATTCTTTTAGGTATCCCTACGATAAGAAAATGAAAAGACCGCATTCTGACATCAATCATATCAATGTGAAAAATCTATACGAAAAATTTAACCAACTTCATGAGTATTTTGGTCGAATCTCCTACATGGTCGACTATTTATATAAGGCGCAGGCCTTTTGCGATAATTATTGAAGATAAACAGACCTATCTACCTATTGGGCCGCGTCCCCGATGAGCTAACGACTGCCATCAAACTGCCCAAATTTCCCTCCGCCCCCATCCACAAATCCTGAGCCCCGGCAAGTAGTATGAAAAGGTACTGGAATTCCACAAAAAAATGAGTACAATGATACAACTATGGGACAGATACAAGTACTTGACCAGAATATGGTTAATATGATTGCAGCCGGGGAGGTGATTGAACGCCCTGCCAGCGTGGTCAAGGAGCTGATGGAAAACAGTATCGATGGGGGAGCGACAAAAATAACAGTATCCATCGAAGATGGAGGCCGAAAACTAATATCGGTCGCCGATAACGGCTGTGGGATGGACGGCGAAGACCTGGCCCGCGCGTTTGAGTCATATACCACCAGCAAAATTAAAACCAGCTCCGACCTGCGGGGTATATCGACGCTTGGCTTTAGAGGCGAAGCATTAGCAAGCATCGCCTCGGTGGCACAAGTCAGGGGCGTGAGCAAACCTGTCCTCGAGCGAAGCGAAGGAACAAAAGATTCGACCGGCGCCAACTGCATTGAGATTGATTGCGGAAACAAAGGCAGCGTCAGCCCTTGCAGTGCAGATTACGGCACAACAATCCAGGTCAGAGACATTTTTTATAAACTACCCGCCAGACGCAAGTTCCTTAAAACCGCCAACACCGAAATGGGCCACATCACTGAGCGCTTCATACGGACTGCGCTGGCAAACAACAATCTGGATATGACGCTGATAGCAAACGAGCGAGAGCTTTATCGGTTACCGGGCAAGGAGGGTCTTCGCCGGCGCATAGCTGAATTGTTCTCGCCTGAAATTTCCGAAAATTTGATTGAAACCGAAAGCGACGAGAAAGGAATGCATATTTTTGCTTTGCTGGGCAGACCCGGCATTTCGAGGACAAATAACAAATTTCAATATGTATTTCTAAACGGCCGATTCATCCGCGACAAATTTATCTCGCACGCAATCAAAGAGGCATACCGCGGGCACCTGGAGCCGGACAGATTCCCTATTGTCTTTTTGTTTATTCAAATGCCCTGCGAAGATATAGACGTGAACGTACATCCCACGAAGATTGAGGTGCGTTTTTATAATGCCAATCTGGTTCATTCGCAAATCCTTGGGTGTCTGCGGGAAAAACTTTTAGCGACAAATCTTGAAACGCAGGCAAAATTGCCGGCAATCCCACAACAGAAAAGTGCTTCGTTGCGCTCCGGTTTGGTGCGGGACCAAAAAATTGCCGATGCAATGGCAGAATTTTTCAAAAGGCACAAACCTGTTCAAACACAACAGCAATTCGAACACAAAGCCGGAACCGTGAAATATGAAACGAGATACCAGACCTATCCTGAGCGCAGTCGAAGGATACAAGAGAGGCAATACGAAAGGCCGCAGCCGGAAAGAAAATTCCTGCAAATACACGACAGCTTCATTGTCGCACAAACTGATGATGGATTTGTCATCATTGACCAGCACGCGCTTCACGAACGCATAATATATGAAAATTTGTGCAGCCGAATGTCAGCCGGCAAGCTCGAATCCCAGAAACTGCTGATACCTGAAAGTTTTGAGCTGACCGACGCTCAGGCCGATGCGCTTAAAACCAATGCCGAACTAATTGAAAAATTGGGAATCGAGCTTGCACCGTTTGGCCCGCATACTTACGCTATACAGGCATTTCCAACCCTGCTGGCAAAGGCGGACCCGCTCGATTTTGTTCAGGATTTAATCGATTTGCTCACAGATAAAGATGCGGGCCTTGATGCAGAAAGACTGCTTGATAAGATTTTGAATATGGCTGCATGTAAGGCGGCAATCAAGGCCGGCCAAAAGCTAAACGACAGCGAAATGGAACAACTGCTCGCAGATAGAGAAACCGCCGAGAGAGCGAGTCGGTGTCCCCACGGCAGGCCCACTACAATAAAATTTTCGACAAGCGATTTGGAAAAGCAGTTCAAGAGAACGTAATGAGCAAATGGTGGTGGCTATTGCTGACAATCTTGTGCTGGACTGGCGCGGGATTTGCAATATTCGGCGTCCGGCAAGAGCGGTGCCGCGGCGTTAGCCCCCTACCGAGCCAGGCCAACAGAATTGTCTCAATGGCCCCTAACCTCACAGAGATACTTTTTGCTTTGGGTTTGGATGAAAAAATCGCTGCGGTCTCCAATGACAGTGACTACCCTCCGGAAACAGCCGACAAGAGCAAAGCAGGGACCTTTTGGCAGCCGAATATCGAAGCGGTGATAGCAGCTAAGCCGGACCTCGTAATTACACTTGGATTCAGCCAGCAAAGGAATCTCGCTCAGCGACTGAAACGAATCGGCTATAACAGCTTGACACTGAACATCGAAAAGGTGAGCGAGCTTTTCGAGGCGATTGAAAGGATTGGTGCAGCGACCGGCAAGCGGTATGAAGCAAATGAATTAGTGGGTGACATCAGGAAAAAGTTGGATAACCTCTCAACTCTGGTTGGCACAAATGACAGGGTAAGGGTACTCTGGATTGTTCAGAGAAAGCCCTTACGGGTGGCCGGAAGGGATACTTTTGTCAACGAGATGATTAAACTGGCAGGCGGTGAAAACGCTATTGGGCCAACGGTACATAAGTACCCGCCAATCGGGGCCGAGCAGGTTATTGCCAGCGGTGCGGAGGTTATAATTGAACCGGCGATGGAGCAAGAGGACCTGGCCGGACAGCAGGATAAGGCGCTGCAGTATTGGAAGAGGTTTAAGAATGTGCCGGCTGTGAGAGACAGGCGAGTTTACGTTATAGATGGCGATATAGTATCGCGGCTTGGGCCCCGACTGTATGAGGGGGTGGAAACAATCGCTAAGTGCTTAAGGCCGGAGCTTTTTGAGAACTCCAAATAAAGTAAAAATTTGCCACTAAGACACAAAGCCACAAAGAAATACTTAGAATTAAAAAAACAAATATAAATAAACCTTGGTGTCTTGGTGCCTTTGTGGCTAAAAATTAAAAATGAAGGAATTATTAACAGCAAAAAAGTTGGTCGTGAGGGTCACATTAGCACTTGTAGTGCTGGTGGCGGTGATGTTTGTGTGCTCTTTGATGGGCACCGAGAGTGTCCCGTTGAAAGCGGTATTCGTGCCGGTCAGGTTGCCTCGAATTATTCTCGCTTGCATAGTCGGAGCTGCGCTTGCATGTTCGGGCGTCGTTTTCCAGGCGCTTTTGCGCAATCCCCTTGCAGACCCGTATATACTTGGCATCTCCAGCGGAGCCGGGCTGGGCGCAATTATCGCAGTCATCAGCGGATTTAGCTGGACGCTGTGGGGGCGCTCGCCGATAGCGGTTTTCGCATTCGCAGGGGCGCTGGGGACAGTCTGGCTGGTGTGGGGCATCGGCCGAGTAACGGGAAAGTCTCATGTGACCGGCTTGCTGCTTGCAGGGGTGGTGGTCAATGCCTTCTTTTCAGCGATGATTATGTTTTTAATATCGGTGGCAAAAGGTCAGCAGGTATATGCGACGATATTCTGGCTGATGGGCAATATGACCGAAGAAGATTTTCTTGTCCTGTGGCTCGGGGCCGGATGTGTAGCGGCAGGTATGCTCGCGCTATTTTACATCAGTCCGCAATTAAACGCCATCAGCTTCGGCGAGAACGACGCCAGGAGTATGGGCGTAAACACTGCCAGGACCCGGACAATTGCCTTTGCGGTCGCAGCCCTTATAACCGCTGTCGCGGTCAGCTTAAGCGGTCTTGTAGGATTTGTGGGGCTGGTCGTTCCGCACGCAGTTCGACTTGTATTTGGCCCCGACCATCGCCAGTTACTTCCGTTAAGTGGTATTGTCGGGGCGATATTCCTGGTAGCTGCTGACACGCTGGCGCGTATCGTCGTCGCTCCTGCGCAATTGCCTGTTGGTGTAGTGACAGCCATTGTGGGCGGGCCTTTCTTCCTGGTCTTGCTGGTTAAGCACACACATAAGGTTGGCTGGTTTGGCAAATGAGCACCATAGAAGTTAGCCATTTGAGTTTCGGGTATCCTGATGGACCTCGTTTTGCAACAGGTCGCAAAACGAGAACCGAGCTTGAGGTTCTGCAGGACCTGAGCTTTGAAGTAATGCCAGGAACGTTTCTGGTGATAACAGGGCCGAATGGAACGGGTAAAACTACACTGCTTAATCTGCTTTGCCGTTCGCTGGTGCCCAAATCAGGCTCGATAAGAATTGATGCGGCAGCGATAGAATCATACAGCACCGAGGCCCTCGCCGGCAAAGTAGCGGTTGTGCGCCAGGAATTCGTGCCGGTATTTGGCTTTTCGGTAATCGAGACGGTTTTAATGGCAAGAACACCTTATTACGGCCAAATGGGATTTGAGAGCAAAGCCGACAGGCAGATAATCAACGAAGCGCTCGAGGCAACCGACACGGCCCAGTTTGCCTCGCGAACGCTCGCAAGCTTAAGCGGCGGCGAGCGACAGCGAGTTTTCATTGCAAGGGCACTCGCACAAAACACGGCCATTTTGCTTCTGGATGAGCCGACAAGCTTTCTGGATTTGAAACATCAGGTTGGCATATATGATTTGCTCAAAAGGATGCAGCTTGAAAAAGGTAAAACAATCGTAGCCGTAACGCACGATATCAACCTGGCAGCCCAATATGCCGACGTTACTCTACTTCTCGGAGCCGATAGCAGCTACCAGTACGGCCGCGCCAAAGATGTTTTCTCCCAGGAGCAAATCGAAAGGGTTTTTGGCGTCAGGACCTTTTCGGGCAAGGTCGGGCAGCAAAAATTCTTCATTCCTTTAGGCAAATTTGCGAAAGATAGCAGACAAGCTGGCAGCAACCCGGGCAGCAGCCGACAGAAATAACTGCAGCAGCTTTTACTGTAACTACTTATCTTTCAAGAAGTTAGCACTCCCGAGGCAAATTCGGTTACATAATTTCATTGCCCTGACTGTACTCCCACAATTTAGGATTGTGCTCTGGATAAAAGAAGTATTGTACATAACACCCTTTAATATGTTATAATACTATTTTTCGCAGACGTGCAAAGAAAGGTTTAGTAGCAAGAAAGGCAGACCAGGAAGTGGCACAGAAACGCAAAAAGGCTTCAAGAAAAAAAACAAGCTCAACTCGGACAAAGAAAAGCCCTTTGACTACCGCCGACATTGAGCGTTTCAAACAAATGCTGCTGGAAAAGCGCAGGGAAATCCTGAGAAATGTAAACGAAATTGAAGACGAAGCTCTCAAGAAGTCTCGGCTGGATGCAAGCGGAGACCTCTCAAGTATGCCAATCCACATGGCCGACCTCGGAACCGATAACTACGAACAGGAATTCGCTTTGGGATTGATGGATAGCGAGAGGAAACTACTGCAAGAAACTGACGATGCGCTGCAGCGTATCGAGCAGGGAACTTATGGCATCTGCGAAGCAACCGGCAAACCAATAGCCAAGGCTCGGCTCGAAGCCAAACCCTGGGCCAGATACTGTGTTGAATATGCCCGGATGCTGGAACAAGGTCTTGTAACAGAGCAGGAACAATCAACGTCAGAGTCGCAGGAATATGAAAGCATAGACGATTCAGAAGGAGAATCTTCTAATAGCTAAAGCCGGCTTTGACTTGCCCCCGCCGGCAACAAGCAGCAGCATCATACGAGAAAAGGCCCAGCAAGTTATGTGAGGGAAGTTTTTTTATATTCGCCGAGCTAATTTTCTCATTATTTAGAAACGGCCGGCAAAAACACATTTCATCTTGCGACCGAAAAGGGTACATTAATAGCTTAGTATGAAACACAGATGTCCAGTCTGCCACAAAATCGTTAAGGCATCACCTCAAGAGCAATCCGAAGGGGCAAAATACTTTCCTTTTTGCTCCCGGCGGTGCAAGCTGGTGGATTTGGGTGCCTGGCTGGATGCCAAATACAAGATAATTTCCGAGTTGCAGTCACAGGAATCCGCCGAGCCATCCGATATTTCCTCCGATACCCCTTCTGACAAGCGATAAATGACGATATTTTAAAATAAAATATAAAATCTGTTGAAACCAACCGACAATAATTATATATTTTCCCCATCTGTTCTCTACGGAGCTTAACCCAGCCCCTCCGAGGGCGGGGTTAAGACAAGGTAATTGTAACCCTTTTGAAAGGACGTAAAATGCACAGCGAAAAAGAATTCCCTCAAGTTTTTGACAGTGTTCTCTTCCCAAAGATATTCCAGGCCTTCCGTATGGCCATTCAGCCAAGCAAATTGATAATCGCCTTTCTGGCAGTGGCTATTATATGCCTGGCCGGCTGGATTATGGACCTTATAGTTGTTGCCGCATCAGGTTCACAAAGTGAAACTGGCGTATTTTCCACACTCTGGTATTCCGCCGCAGCAGGATTTCACGGCGTAGTATATTCACTATTACTATTCGACCTACCGGGTGTAAAGGCAAATATTACTGAGTGCCTTAAAACATTCGGAGGAACATTTACGGACCATTATCTTTATTGCATCATATTTTTTGTAATAACACTTGCTGTAGTTTCCGTTGCCGGCGGAGCTATCTGCCGAATTGCGGCGCTGCAATTTGCCCGACGTGAAAAACCCGGCCTGACCGAGGCGCTGCGATTCAGCGCAAAAAGATTCACAAGTTTTTTCACCGCACCTTTGGCACCGCTCGGCATAATTATCTTCATAGGCCTGTTCATATTTCTTCTGGGATTGATGGGCAACATTCCGAGGGTCGGTGGGTTGGTAATGGGTATCTTTATGCTGTTAGCTTTGATTGCAGGGGCATTGATAGCCGTCGTTTTGATAGGAGCAATTGCAGGATTTAATCTGATGTTCCCTGCTGTGGCATACGACGATTCAGACTGTTTTGATGCGATAAGTCGTTCTTTTAGTTATGTATATGCAAAGCCGTGGCGGATGGGCTTCTATACGACGATAGCTGTGGTTCACGGTGCAATTTGCTATGTGTTTGTGCGATTTTTTGCTTTTTTGTTGTTGTGGGCCACCTACTGGTTTTTGCAGCTTGGCGTCCTGGGTGACAACAGCAAACTTACAGCAATCTGGCAGAAGCCAAGCTTTGGAAGCTTGCGCGGTTTATTAGTTTTGCCGGGAGGGACAGAATCAGTCGCAGCCATTTTGGTATACTTATGCTTATTGGCTGTTGTCGGTTTAGTAGTTTCTTACATAATAAGTTTTTATTTTTCCGCCAATACTATAATCTATTCACTTATGCGCAACAGGGTTGATAATACCGCTCTGGAGGACATTTACACACATTTCGAGGACGTCGGAACCGAGCCGGCCACAACTGAACCAAGCTCCGAAGAACTGCAACCAGAGGCAGAAACGCAGCCGGATTCGTCGTCTTCGACAGAGTAACTGAAGTAATTTTGCGCGAATATCTCAAAGTATGCCGGATGGATGGTTTTGGATTGCGGGGTTCTTTGCCTCACGCCCCGTGCTATGCTCACAATGATGCTAATTTCTCTCTCAAGGGGTTCTCATATTCTTTTACAGCTTTCCAGAGACTATACAGAGGTCGGTGGACATCCCATTGTACAGCAAGCCATTTGCGTTGTTCGGAAGTAATTGTGGTTTAAGGTGGTTATAAAAACTTCAAATTGTATTTACCCCGCTGTTTTGCTGTAAGTGCTTATTTTTCTTCACGCAAAAAAAGAATTGTCCCAGATTGACCCCAAAT
>JAUVYQ010000272.1 GCA_030603035.1 Phycisphaerae bacterium
GTGGGACGATACCCGATGGGCGCTCAGTATTGCTCTCGGCCAGTACATTCCCGACTTTACATATTACAGCAAGGGAGCTGAAATCCAAGACTGGTACAAAAACCCCGACACTAACAAGCTGGTCCACGTATACCGCGGCAACCGCGAGCTCGAGTGAAAAACCCACTTGACAAACACACGCAAAATCTGGTACAATCACCACAACCAAAACTCTTCTCTTGACGGCCGGCGAACAACATCCTTGCGAGGGATCACACGCCGGCCGCCATATTTTTCTTGGCTTCAATACACTCTCCTAAGGCGGCCGGCAGCACACGCAATCGGCCGGCCGCCAGATTTTTCAACCACACACAGGGACATCGAGCAAAAAACCAGGGGAAAAAGCCGATAAAATAAAACGCGAAAATAACAGGGGAAAAATACGAATCAAATCGAAAAAGAGTATGAGCATGGTAAGGGTGAGGGGAAGTTCGTTTGATGGTGAGGGAAAATTCATTTGATGGTGAAGTGAAATTCTTTTGATGGTGAAAGAAAATCCGTTTTATTATATATATGGTGACATCCTCGACCAGGGATGATGGGTCTACGACCCATCATCCCTGTAACTTATAGACGAGGGGCTTTCTGGCCGTGGGTGTGGACACAACTGCGAGCGGGCGATGTTCCCACGGCCAGAAAGCCCCTCGTCCTCTCCCCACCTCCGTGGTCGTTACCGGGCTTAGCTGCGTAACGTTTGAAGCGGTCTTGCGTAAAGACGACGCCAGCCCGCAACGTGATCGAGTTCAGACGTAGATCCTCCATCGCTATTATAATGCGGCGTACAATGTCCCGTGCATTTGCGTTCCACTCACCCACAAGCCTCGTAGTTCCCTCGTTCATCGTTTAGAGAAATTGAGGTCAGCAGCTCAAGCAACCACGTGCCTTACCAGGCACTTTGCTTGCGAAGCTGAGCCGCCTCACAAAACGCTCATCCCCACCGGTAAAACCTTGCAACCCCATCCTCTTGCGAGGGTTGCAATGTTTTTAGAGGGTATTAACGATGGATGAATTATTTGAGAAATTTGAACGTGGTGAGGTCCCGAATGTGATTGAGCTGATGGCAGCGATATCGGAATTGAGCGAGCTCTACCCAGAATCGGGTTGCCTGGACTGTGGCAGCTCCCAGGGTTGCGATTCGGCGCCACCAGCCTCGTCAGGATCGATTTTCGGGCCCTGACCCGCCCCCCAGCCCCCTACTTTCCGCCGGCGGATGTCCGTTTCTACACAAAAGCGGACTTCGAATCACAGCAGCCCTGAAAAAATGTCCGTAAAGAAATGTCCTTTTTCCTGTTGACGGGATGTCCGTTTGCCGATACTCTGGATATCAAGAATGTCCGTTTACAAAAACATACTGAAACCGTTGGCCTGGTGGGTCCTGGTTATCGTCGTGCTGATCATCGGGATTTGGCTCTGCTTTTTGGCTTACTACGCCTGGCCGATCGCAATGGATTCCGTTGGAGAGCTGCCGAACTTACCCTGACTGACGTATTTTTTAAATGAATTTAAGACTTAAAAGATATGTTATGTTTCACTCGGCTACTCTGCAGAGGAGCCACCCACCGTATGATCAGACCGGCCGAATGTCCCCACCTACCAGAAAGGAGCAAAACGTATGAACAATCGAGAACCATCCGATAGCATCGTAAGATGCGCCGACCTTGTCTTCGTCTTCCTGGCAGCACAAAAAGTCGCCGAGGCTGTCGAAGTCGTGAAGACAATCAAAAACCACGCAGAAGATATCGCAGAAGACCTCCAAGAATAATGAGCTCTACCAAAAAACTCTACGAGCTGATTCACCTGGCCGATCGAGCAATGACCACATGTCACTACAACCGCGCCGAAAAACTATTCAGACAGCTGATGCTGGAAGCATTCAGAACCAAAGACAACAAAATAATCTACGAGGTCTCGAAAGCCTACATCGTCTGCCGGCAACTCCACGCCCTCGATGTCCTCCGAATCCTCAAACGTATCGACCCACTTCAAGCCCAACGAAAGGATCTGTCATGACCAAACGAACAGCCAAAGGGTGGCTGTGTGCCGACCCGGAAATAATACTCGAAGCGATAACCCGGGCCATTGAACACCGGTGCGTATCAAACTCTGACACCTGGTACATCATCT
>JAUVYQ010000287.1 GCA_030603035.1 Phycisphaerae bacterium
GTTTTTCATTTTTAGGACGATTTTTTGCTTTTTTCACTCGCTTGCGATCACCAGGACGCCAAGCTCATCGAACTCGTCAAGCAAATCCTCGTCAAACGTATCACAAATGATTACTGGAATGACCTCTCCTTGTGTGATGTACTCTTTAGCAAACAGCCTGGAATAAGAAACGACCTGCCCGACAGCGTACATGTTCGCCCTGGGCTTTACCTCTATGACCCAGTGACCCCCACCCACAGCAGCAACCACATCAATACGTTTCCGAGTAAGACCAGCAGAAATACGGGCATCAACAGAATCATCTTTCCAATCGCCTTTAACCATAGAACCGACTCGTACGTCATACCAAACCTCCTTTAGCTCGAAATCGCCCGACTCTAAAAATCTGGTCCACACCTCAGTATCTTCCCGCATCATATGCGGATACTGTGGCATTACGATGGGATCCTGTCCTTTGCCGAGAGTAACCAATCAGGTACCTCCTTTGGTATCGAGCTAATCAGCAAACCCGCAGCAGCTTCACGATAACCCGTCCCATCAACCGTCGCTATCGCCATCACAAGCCTTCGTCCGTTAGGCTCTACGAAGTTCCTTAAACCCGTAACAATCATCTGATCACAATTATTAGACCAGATCTCGTACAAGAAACTTATATGAGCTAAGTTAGGAAACACCCTCTCCAACGCATCAAACGAAGCAGCATCGTACACCATGTCTGGTCCCAATCTATACGATAGCTTCCAACCTGTTATAGCAGTTTGTCGAATAGTAAGATACATTCCCCATACCACCATCGCAGTTGGTAGTTCTGGTTCTGCAACAATGTAATCAGCACCCGCATCTTCTTTACCTGAAATCATGCCGACAAACCATCGCCTGCCGAAACATCGATCCGGCAACTGCATGATCCTGTCCATTGGCCAATTTCTAACATCCATGATTACCTACCCTTCTGCAATTTGAAACGCTGCAAGAACATTGTATGCCTTGATACCTAAATTTTCAGAGTAAATTCCAAACCTCTGCGATTCACCAATATACAGCTTCTTCATCTCAAATTGCAAATGCTTTTCACAGCAAAAGAACCTTATCCCGCGTACATCCAGTCTCGTTACATCCAAAACATTGTCCCACCTCTCTCTTACAACCTCACCGTCAACGTCCGCTCCAATTCCTGATGTGATTGCTAAGAGCCCTTCTAAAAACGCACCTTGTCCTACCGTCTGTATCCATACATCAATACGCAGAAGCATCAGCCGATTACCAAGCATTGGCGTAATCGCCCAGTTGTTACCTCCAATCGGTGCCGGAATATCCGTCTGCAATATAACGACTCTGGAGTATGCCGGTTCCGGCTGCAAAGCCGCTGTCCTCACCTGCTGACTTCTAGTTACGATCGTAAACTTCGGCTTAACTTTTACTACCACCGGCTCAAGGGGTACCGCTGTCGGCGCCTCCTTGACATATTCCTCAGGCTTAACTGGTTCGGCCGTCGGCTCAGGCTCTGCTGCAATCTTCGCGGCCTTTACATAGTCTTCGTATTGCTGTCTCGTCCACGGAGAAGAATACTCGATGCCCTTTGTCTTTGCCCATTCCCAGAAAGTTAATATTTTAGCAGTCATCGCCTTACTCAGCAGCTATGACTGGCGTCACCGTCTTTTGTTCTCGCTTCACTCTCAGTAGCCGCCGCCTGGTCCTCCGGATCTCCGAATACCTTAGCGAACATTCGCATCAGCTGGATCACAATATTGAGCACTTTGAAGAAATCCTTGCCGAACTTCATACAGACCATCCTTTCCGGCCCAAAACCAGGCCAGTAAAACTACCACGTTGACCGTATTGGTAGCAACCCCTTACTTTCGTCCCTTACAGAGC